>USPF01000005.1 GCA_900556555.1 uncultured Blautia sp. | reverse complement strand
AATCAAATCTTCAGAGCCGGAACCTCCGAAGCAGAATACGCTTGTATTTGAGAAGCCGTTTGAAATCAATGAGACACAGGTACAGTTTGTAATCAATAAGGCAGAATTTATCGATGAAGAAAAAGCGAAAAAGGTTCTGAAACCAGTGGCAGAGGCGATTCTTGCCAATCCGGATCATTCAATACTGATCGCTGGAACGACAGCTACAGACGGAACGCAGGAAAGCTGTGTGGATTTGTCACTACGGAGAACCGAAGCGGTAAAGAAACTTCTTACAGAAATCTATAAAGTGCCGGAATCTCAGATTAAAGTTGTGGGACTGGGATATGAGAATGACCCGTTTGAACGGGGAAAAGATAGAGATGCCAACGGAAAGTTTGTAGAATCTGAGGGGAAAAAGAATAGACGAGTAGTCATTTTGGATGTTGATGATCCAATCGCTCAGGAGTTGCTGAAAAATAATAAATAGAATATAGTGTGGTTCTTGTTAAAGAATACCCCTTTCTTCTATGTAATATGCACCTCAAATTTTAAAATTTCCAGAGGTGTCAGGAAGAATAGGGGTATTTTGTTGCTTGAAAGTAAAGTAGAGTTTTAAAATAATGATACACAATCAGAAAATAAGAAGGGAAAGAAAATACTCTAGCTATTTTTTGCACAAGAAATAAATCTGTTCTGTTTCAATCCTTTTCTCTACATTGTCAGATGAGAAGGAACATGATAAAATACGAATAAAGAACGAAATAGACATAGAAAAACTACCTCGAAACTTTTATAAGCCAAGAGGTGGTATTTCTATGTTTTTGTTATCATTATAAAAGCTTGACAGAGAGGATTTTACTATGTCGCCTGCAGTTTTTCTGGAAATGACCCTGACGGCATGTATTACCGTGTGGTCACCGGGACCAAATAATATTTTACTGCTGTCATCAGCCAGCAAATATGGATTCAAAAAGAATCTGCCCTTTATGTTTGGGATTTGGACAGGATCCCTGTCCCTGATGATTTTGAGCGGTATTTTTTGTAAGACTCTGGCCTCTATTGTGCCTGGGATTCAGCCGGTTATGAAGTATGTGGGGGGCATTTATATGTTGTATCTGGCATATAAAACATTCCAAAGACTTCCACCGGGAGAAAATGATGCAGAAAAAGAGCCCCACTATCTTATGGGATTTTTTCTGCAGCTTATTAATGTAAAAATTATCATCTATGGGCTTACTATGTTTTCGTCGTTTATCTTACCTCATGTAAGCCGGATTCCGCTGCTTTTAGGGTTTGCTTTTTATCTTATGATATTGGGGGCAATTGGAAATTTAATCTGGGCTTTTGCCGGAAATGTTTTGAAGATATTCTACGGAAAGCATTATAAAGGGATGAATGCAGTGATGGCACTGCTGCTTGTCTGGTGTGCTTTGCGTGTAGTAGGGATTTGTTAAAAAAGAGAAGAAATGGGGGATAGGAAATGCTTGCATATACATATAAAGAGCAGGGGAAATTTGTATTAGAAGAAAAAGAAAAACCGGGGATTTTAGAGGAGCAGGATGCCATTGTCCGGGTAACGCTGGCAAGTATCTGTTCCAGTGATATCCATATTAAACATGGTGCAGTGCCAAGGGCAGTTCCAGGTATTACGGTAGGCCATGAGATGGTAGGAATCGTAGAAGAGGTTGGAAACCAGGTGACAAAGGTTAAGCCAGGAGACAGAGTGACGGTGAATGTGGAAACCTTCTGTGGAGAATGTTATTTTTGTCAGCATGGTTTTGTAAATAACTGTACGGATAAAAATGGCGGATGGGCACTTGGTTGCCGGATTGATGGCGGACAGGCAGAATATGTCCGTGTTCCTTATGCAAATCAGGGCTTGAATAAGATTGCAGATTCCATTACAGACGAAGAGGCTTTGTTCGTAGGAGATGTGCTTGCCACAGGATTCTGGGCTGCAAGAATTTCAGAAATCAGCCAGGAGGATACCGTTGTAATCCTTGGCGGAGGTCCCACTGGTATCTGCACGCTTCTGTGTGTGATGCTGAAACAGCCGAAAAATATTATTTTATGTGAGGTAGATCCGGTGAGAATCGCCTTTGTAAAAGAACATTATCCGGAGGTTCTGGTGGTAAATCCTGCAGAGTGTGATGTAGAAACCTTTGTAAAAGAGCATAGTGAGCATGGTGGAGCAGACCGTGTTCTGGAAGTGGCAGGAGGTTCTCAGACCTTTGAACTGGCATGGAAAGTGGCAAGACCAAATGCCATTGTAACCATTGTAGCACTCTATGAGGAGAGTCAGAGCATTCCGTTGCCTAAAATGTATGGAAAAAACCTGATTTTTAAGACTGGTGGAGTAGATGGATGCGACTGTGATGAAACCTTAAAACTGATAGAAGAGAAGAAAATTGATACCACACCACTGATTACCCATACCTTTTCGCTGAGGGAAATTGAGCATGCGTATGATATTTTTGAGCATCGAAAAGAGAATGTAATTAAAGTGGCGATTCGGCCATAGATAGAATAGTTAGGAAAGTAGGAAAATGAAAAAGAAAAAAAATATAGGATATAAAAAAGAGTTGTTTTTGGCGATTGTTACCTTGGCATGGCCTACTTTGCTGGAGCAGATGCTGCAGACTCTGGTGCAATATATTGATGCAGCCATGGTCGGAAGAATCGGAGCAGATGCAACTGCAACAGTAGGAATGAGTACGTCCGTAACCTGGCTTGTGAATGGGCCATTATTTGCAATGGGAATCGGGTTTATGGCATTTATTTCCAAGAGTATGGGTGCAAAATCATATAAAGATGTGAAAAGGGCATCGGTACAGTCTGTGCTGGTCACCATGGTAGCAGGCGTTGTAGTAGGCGTGCTTACATTGCTAATAAGCCCAGTGCTCCCGGTCTGGATGGGAGTAGAAGAAAAGATAAGACAGGATGCGTCTCTTTATTTTGCTATCATCTGTCTTCCCATGTTGTTTCGAAGTGCGATTATTGTTTTCGGAGCAGTTTTAAGGGCAGTTGGAGATACGAAAACCCCTATGCTGGTAAATGTTTGCATGAATATCATCAATATTATTTTAAATTATATTTTTATTTACGATACACGTATGATACAGATTGCAGGAAAAAATGTGAAAATGTTTGGTTTTGGATACGGAGCTGTTGGAGCGGGAATCGGTACGGCAGTTTCCTTTGTGGTGGGAGGAATCCTGATGACCATTGCCTTATATAAGAATTCTTATGTGTCGCCAAAAGGATGCAAAATCAGACCAGAAAGAACCATCCTTGCCCCATGTATCCGAGTAGGGTTACCGGTTGCAATGGAGCGTATGGCAACTTGTCTAGGACATGTTGTGTTTGCATCTTTGGTAACTGGACTGGGAACGGTGGCATTTGCGGCACATTCCATAGCACTTACCGTAGAACAGGCCTTTTATATTCCGGGATATGGCATGCAGACAGCTTCCGCTACACTTGCAGGAAATGCCATAGGTGCAAAAGATGAGAAACGTCTGCACGCATTGACGAGAATGCTGATTGTCATGATTCTTGTGGTTATGACAGCTTCGGGTGCATTGCTATTTCTATTTGCACCGCAGCTTCTGTCTATTTTTACAAAAGAACACGAAGTAATTGCACTTGGCACAGTGGTGCTTCGGATGGTGGCAATTTCAGAGCCTATGTTTGGCGTCCTGGTTATTTTGGAAGGAATCTTTAATGGAGTAGGAGATACTGTAAAACCGTTTTATTATGCTCTTTTCAGTATGTGGGGCGTAAGAGTATTTCTTACTTTCCTCTGCGTTCATGTGTTCCATCTGGGCTTATATGCAGTCTGGGGCTGTATGATTGCCAACAATGTGTGTCTGGGAAGTTTGTTTATCATACGTTATTTCAGAGGGGAATGGAATCCTTTGAGAAAAGAGATTAGTTAAGAAATGTAAGAGGGTCAGTCAGGAAATATGCTCTTGGCAGACCCTCTTTTTAAGTTAAAACTCAAGAATATTCATAAAATCTTCTTTCGTCAATGTGGAGATTGCGACACCTTCGCCCTCCAGAATCTGGCTTGCTAGTTTTTGTTTCTGCTCCTGTAAGCCAATGATTTTTTCTTCTATAGTATTTTGGGCAATCAGCTTGAAAACAACCACCTCTTTGTCCTGACCGATTCTGTGAGCACGGTCTGTTGCCTGATTTTGTGCAGCCAGATTCCACCATGGGTCAAAATGGATGACGATGCTGGCTGCAGTCAGGTTCAATCCAGTTCCGCCTGCTTTCAGGGAAATCAGAAATACAGGCACTTCATTGGAATTAAATTCCTCTACCAGACGTATTCGTTCTTCTTTTGGCGTCTGGCCTGTGAGTTCATAGTAGGGAACTTTCATCTGTTTTAAGCGTTCTCCCAAGAGTGGGAAGATACTTGTAAACTGAGAGAAAATCAGTACTTTATGATTTCCTTCGATTGCCTGATTTACTAACTCCAGGCAGGTGGAAAGTTTCCCAGATGTCTCCTTGTAATTTTCATACAGCATTTTCGGTGAGCAGCAGATTTGGCGAAGCCTTGTTAATTCTGCCAGTATCTGGAGTTTTTCTTTTTGGATATCTTCATGGCTCTGTTTTTTCAGCGTTTCCATAAGCTGCAATGCATGAGCTTCATATATTTTTCTTTGCTCTGGTTCCATTTCAGAATAAACGGTCTGTTCGATTTTATCAGGGAGTTCTTTTAACACTTCTTTTTTGACCCTTCGCAGAATAAAGGGGGATATCATTTTTTTCAACCGCTCTGTCAACTTCGTATCTTGATTTTGTACAATGGGAAGTTCATATCCCTTTCGGAATTTTTCGTAGGTTCCCAGGATTCCAGGCATAAGGTAGTCAAAAATGCTCCAAAGTTCACTTAAACGGTTTTCAATGGGGGTTCCTGTTAGGGCAAAACGGATATCCGCATGAATTTTTTTCACCGCTTTTGCAGCCAGGGTCCCCTGGTTTTTAATGTTTTGGGCTTCATCGATAATTTCTGTATCAAAGTGGCATTCACGGTATAAAGAGACATCTCTTTTTAACATATCATAAGATGTAATCCATACGTCGGCAGAATTTGTGCTCTGAATCAGTGCTTCCCGCTGCTGGGCATTTCCGACGAGCATGCTTACAGTAAGTTCAGGAGCAAAGCGTTTGAACTCATGCTCCCAGTTATATACTAAAGAAGCAGGGCAGACAACTAGGGAAGGTTTTTCAGAAAGATGAATCTGTTTTCTATATAGCAGATAGGAAATTACCTGTAGCGTTTTCCCAAGCCCCATATCATCTGCCAGAATTCCGCCAAAGCCTAATTTTGCCAGGGTATTCAGCCAGCGGAATCCTAATTTTTGATAACCTCTGAGCACCTGGTTTAATGTAGCAGGCACCTGAAAATCACTGTCTTCTACATTCTTCATATCACGGATAATGGATTTGTAGTCTGCATCACGTTCTACCTGGAGATGACCGTCTTTTTGTTTCAGAACCTGATTCACGTAGCATGCTCGAAATTGCGGTACTTCGATTTTGCCATCGGACAGGTCTTTGGCCGATATCCCAAGACCGTCTAGCAGTTCAGCAACTGTAGTCAGGGCATTTTCTTCTAATGGCAGATAATCTCCACTCTTCATACGGTAATATTTTTTCTTTTTACGATAATTATCTAAAATTCCTGTCAGTTCCTCAGGGGAAAAGGAATTGTTTTGGACAGATAATTCAAGCAAGCCACTTTTCAGGGCAACACCTACTTGGGTTTTGGATGATGATATCAGCTTTCTTCCTTTTATTTTATCTGTGGCATAGACGGTGCCGTGCTCTTCAAACTGCTGGATTCCCGTGCTCAGTAAATGATACATTCTGTCATGGTCATCTGAGGAAAAATAGAGTATCTTTTCATAGGTATCTTCATTTGGAAAATAAGAGCGGCCAAGATTTACTGCCAGCATTTCCTTTGTTCGGTCATGGTATTCATTGGCAAAACTTGGAGGATTTAGAAGATTATAAGAAACTTCCCCATAGGATCCCATGGTTTTTAGAGTGACTCTTCCATTTTCTTCATCCAAATAGTAGAAAATTTCAGCTTCTTTCGGCTGGAATTCACTTAAATCCAAATCCTTTTTATCAAGGACATGGAGGTTCTCCAGTTCAGGAAGTACAGATCCACAGAAAGCAGGCATATCGTTTGAGGATATGTGGTAGGTTGTCTCCGTTTTTTCATCTGCCAGCTCCAGAAATCCTGATAGAATCATACTCAGTTCTTCGGAACAAGGATATATAGTATTTTTTATTCGTACATATTGCTTTATGTTTCCATAAATTAATTCTACAGGCGGGATTTTTATTTGAAATCCACTATCTTCTTCTTTGTTCAGGAACAACTTTACAGGCGGCTCTTTTTCTATGAAATTTATATTTTTTATGCGTGAGGTATTGGAATCAAACTCCAGGCTGTCTCCTTTGACAATCTCAAAAAAGATATCCCACAAATCAGGGGTCAGAGGAAGTTCTTTTCCCACAGATTGATAGGTATGCATGCTCTGCTCCACACCCATTTCCATCATGGCAACATATTTCCATGCTTTTTCCGTAAATATATTTTTACTATGCACGAAGGATAACTGTTTCCCATAAGAATACATTTCTTCTTTCAGGATACGGTTCACAAAATCAGATATATTTTTTAAAACATAGTTCCGGCCATCCCTTGAACCGATTTTAAAGGTGAGGGTATAACGGGCATCTCTTGAAAAATAAAAAGAGGAGTATGTTTCATGTAGTTGTGGTGTGAGTTCGATATTCCCACATGGGGTCTGCTCTTTTAAACGTTTGCGGAGTGCAAATCCTTCTATGAGATTCAATATTTCTGTATCTGTTTTCAAAAGTCTTTTTTTAAGAAAATCAGGTTGCCTTGAATTTTTTTGTTGTGCCAGAAATTCCAGTGCCAGAGCAGCACAATGTTTGCACATTCCCGTATAAGAAAGAAATGCAGGGCAGTCACAGGCGTAATCTTCAATTTCTCCAGTATGCCCATTTATCAGAATCCATACCTCATAGGTATTGTCATAACTTCCCTGGACAATACCATTGATATAGAATCCGTCATCCAGATCACTTTCTTCTATGTATAAGTCTAGTACACTTCCATTATTTGCTAATTGACGGCCTTTTTCGTAGGTGACTCTTCTCCCCACTTCGTTTTTAATATCCTGTTCTGTGAACATAGTTCTTTACTCCTTCTGGTGTTTTTTCATTCCTGTGTCTAAACTGATTATATATGAAATAGGAGCAGGAATAAAGAGGTTAGGGAGAGAAAGTTAAGGGCTTTTTATATTCTGGCTATTATTGTATAATGAAAAATAATGGAACAATGGGGAGGAGAAAAATAGAGGGCTTATGATGTAAATAATCGTTTGCCAAAGAAGTAGGAGGTTTTGCATGAGTGACAAGAAAAAGAAAATAGATTTTACTGTTGCATGTGTAAACGAATTTGCACAACACCATAATCTCAGCATACAAGAAGCATTTCGCTACCTTTTTCAATTCAAAGGTATTGCATTTATAAAAGAAAACTACGAAGTTGAGCATACTTTAGATTTTGGAACAATAATAGAAGACTTGGGAATATTGTGCCGGAAAAACGGAGGTCTGTTATGAGATGATATCATGGAAGTAATATTGCAATTGATAGTATAAATTTAGCGATGTGTAGACTGTATAAAGATTTCGGTTTGGAAACAACGGAAGAATGGGCAAAATTTGTTATGAATAATAGAAATCGAATATTTACAAATGTAAAAGATACTTTGTGTAATAAGGATAATAAATATGACATTGTTATGGGACCTGTTGCGGATGATAATATGGCATTGTTATTTCGTCAGTATGAAAATGAAATTATTGATTTTGGAACCTTGTTGAGAGGGATGATATATAAAAAGACATCATCGCAGTATTCTTTTCATACAGAAAAAAGTATAAAACTTTTACGAAAGGTAGGAATTTAATATGGATAAGCAGGAGCAGTTGATTGAATATATAGTTCAGGATATTGTTGATATGTTTTCTTCAGATCAGAATATAGAATATGATGAGGCAATGAATCGGTTTTATAATTCAGAAGTCTTTGAAAAACTTCAAGATAAGGAAACGGGGTTGTATATGGAAAGCTCAGAATATGTGTATGATCTTTTTAAAGATGAGATGAATTTTGGGCGAATTGTTCAAGCAGAAATATAAGATTCATGGATATAACTTCAAATTATCGTAAGTGTGAGGAATTAGTAAAGTAATAGGAAAACGAGTGGGAACAGCGTAAGTTGGGTGAGGTGGCAGAGATAGTCGGTGGAGGAACTCCAAGTACAGGGGGAGATTCATACTGGGATGGAGAAATTGATTGGTACGCTCCGGCGGAAATTGGTGAACAGATTTATTTGGAATCTAGCCAGCGAAAAATAACAGAGGAAGGATTCAATAAGAGCTCCGCAAAACTTCTTCCTATAGGGACAGTCCTTTTTACATCACGTGCAGGTATTGGAAAAACCGCTATTTTATTGAAAGAAGGCTGTACAAATCAAGGTTTTCAGTCCATCGTTCCAAAGAAAGAAAAATTAAATTCGTACTTTATTTTTACAAGGTCTGAAGAACTCAGGAGATATGGTGAAACAGTGGGTGCTGGTTCCACATTTGTTGAGGTGTCTGGAAAACAGATGGCGAATATGGAATTGATGATGCCAAAAACAATGTCAGAGCAACAGAAAATTGGAGAGTATTTTTCTAACCTTGACACCCTCATTACTCTTCACCAGCAGAAGTTAGAAACACTCCAAAATATTAAGAAATTTATGCTTGAAAAAATGTTTGTCTAGGAAGGAAGACTGAAAATGGAAAAAATCATCTTATTTCATGGAACGTCTGATGAAATTGTAGTACCGACATATGGTAAAGGTGAGAAAAAACATGACTACGGACAAGGGTTTTATCTTACAGAAAACCTTGAACTTGCAAAAGAGTGGGCTGTTTGCAGGCCAAATGAAACAAACGGTTACGTTCATCAGTATAAACTTGATACTGACGGACTGAAAATCTTAGATTTTCAAGAGCAAGGTGTTCTTGCCTGGCTTGCAGAGTTGATGAAGCACAGAGATGCTGCTGATTCTAAGCGTTATCGTATGCTGGCAAAAAAATTTATTGAAAAATATGGTGTAAATACTGAAGAATATGATGTTATCAAAGGGTGGAGAGCCAATGCCTCCTACTTTTACATCGCAAAGGAATTTGTCAGGGACAATATAGATATGGATATTCTTGAAGAACTCTTATCTCTTGGTGGATTGGGTATTCAATACTGCATCAAGACTGAACTTGCATATTCCAAACTCCAAGAAATAGAAGGCAGCTTGCAGACGGTATCTTATGCGGAATTTAATGAAATGTACAATCAGCGTGACATTTCCGCAAGACAAAAAATGCGTGAACTCATTGATTCTGATGCAAATAAGGTAACAAAGGTGTTTAGTACACTTTTTGAGGAGTGATGATTATGAGAGCATATGCACAAGATTATTTGAATGATGTGGTAGAAAATCAGGGTAAACTTTTTGATTATGTTGCTCAAAGCTATCCAGATATGGATACCGAACATTTTATTAAGACCTATATGGCAAGCAAAACAAGAAAAAGTATTGATGAAGCGAAAGCCTATGTTAATACAATGAGTGCCAAAGAATTGTGGGAATATTTTATCGAAACAGAAAATTATTCATTGAAATCCGGTAAGGCTCTTAACGGCTTTATGCCCGATTGGATTGGAGAGTTTTACGCTTACTATCAATGGTATTACAATATTTCGAGCGTTGAAGTTTTGGAAAAGGTGCCGCTTGATTTCTTAGAAAAAGCCTACTATGGACTGCATGACTTGGAACTTGATTTGGCGGTACAAAAGGTTGGTGAAATATGATGAAGATTATTTGTTTTCACAATCCGAAAGAGGAGAATGGCTATTTAAGTAATTGGTATCCCTCATCTTTTACGGTGGGCAGTATGTCATTTTCTTCTATGGAACAGTATATGATGTACTGTAAGGCAATATGCTTTCAAGACGAGTCCGCAGCGGCAAAGATACTTGCCACAGATGATGTTGCAGAGATTAAATTGCTTGGCAGACATGTATCGAACTATGATGAAAACCATTGGAACGGCATTCGTCAGATTATTGTTTACGAGGGACTGCTTGCAAAGTTCTCACAAAATGAGGATTTGAAAGGCAAGCTTAAATCTACAGGCAATGCTGTGTTAGCGGAATGTGCTGTAAAAGATAGAATTTGGGGTATCGGTTTATCGATGAAAGACCACAACCGATTTGACAGAACAAAATGGAACGGCCAAAATCTTCTTGGATATGCATTGATGATGGTACGTCAACGTTTGTAATTGACTTATACTTATTAAAGAATTGGTATGCCATTTTGACAGGCAAATATTGATTTGAAAGATGAGTTACATCGGGTATGGGGAATATTCCCATACCCGTTATATGGTTTTACAGAGTATCTAACAAAGGTTCAGTTAGTACAACCTGCAAAAAAAGTAAGCTGAATGGCAAATTCCTGTTTTTGTTCGGAATACAGTATCTGCCCATTTAAAAGGGACATCATTTTTTCCACACTTCGCAGGCCAATATGGGTGCTTTGAACAGGAGAATCCGTTTCCTTGATTTTGTTTTTGATCTGGATTTTCAGTTCCCCTGATTCGTAAGAAACATCAATTAAAACAGGGGCGGACTTATCCCCATATTTTAAAATGTTGGAAAATAAATTTTGGAAGATTCGTTTTATCATAGTTGCATCACTGGTAAAAGGAGCTTCCAGATTTTCCGCTACTATGGCGGGGGTCATTTCTAAGGAAAAACCTGCAAGGTGAATGTAATCTGCATTTTCCTTTAAACAGTCATAAAAGAAGGAGTAAGGAAAAAGTTCCAGATCTGGGGTTTCCTTTTCCTCATAAACCAATGCATATTCAAACATCCGGTCCGTCATATCTTGGATGTCTTTTGCTTTTTGCAGGCATCGTCTCAGATATTCTTCCTCCATTTCAGGAGATTTTTTCAGATGCAATACCTCTAAGTATCCATTCAGAATCGTGAGAGGAGTCCGCAAGTCATGGGATAATGCAGTAATCAAATCTTGATTGGCCTGACGGCTTTCCTGTTCCTGCTGAAGAGTGTCCGCCAGTGTGATACGGAGCTGATTCAATTCTGAAGACAGGATACCGATTTCATCCCCGGGATACTGTGGCAGAGCTGTCTTTAAATCCCCGGATGCCATTTGCAGAACACCATGTTCAATCTTAGAAATTTGCCTCATCTTGTGAGAGATAAAACAAAGGATAACAGATAAAAAAAGTAAAAAAGAAACACACAGGCAGAACAAAGCATAAGGATACACAAACATGGTATTATGATAAAAGTACACCCGTATAATTGCAGAACCATTTCGGAATTCTGCCGGGAATTCCCGGGTATTTTCGCCTTCCCCACCTGTTATGCGGTAACCAAAATCAAAAAAAGTCCGAAAAGTACTGTCTTCCATGGCACTTGCATATTTTCCGGCACGATAGTAGCCATCCGAACCATAAATATAAATGCTGGTATAGTCATCCCCTAAATCAAACCAGGGCTGGAGCTTTTGAATGGCTTCGGTGTCTGTTTCGGACTCAGGAAGGTCATATTTTGCCGCTTCTTCACAAAGCATGTCAAAAAAGTTTTCATCACCATGAAGTGGTGAAAAATGAAAGACAGGATCAAGCGCTTCAAAAACAGTATATTTGTTGTACCAGAGAAACTGGAAAAGAGAAAAACATAGGATGCCAGTAATGAAAATGAGAAGTGCCAGTTTTGTCCGGATTTTCATGGATGATAGTTTCTTAATCACAACGGTACCCCTTTCCCCACACGGTTTTTATAATCACAGGCTGATTCGGATTTTCCTCAATTTTTCTCCGCAGATTCCGCATATGTACCATCACCGTATTATTTGCCCCGTAATAATAGGGTTCTTCCCATATAGATTCATACAGATGCTCCGCAGAAAAGACCTGTCCGTGGTGTTTGATTAAAAGAATAAGTATGCGGTATTCGGTATTGGTCAGTTCTATTATGCATCCATTTTTGGCGACTTCTTCCGTCTGTTCATTAATGGTAAGTCCGTGATAGGAGAGCGTTTTTGAAGGCTCTTTGGATTCTGTTTTCCCTTTATATACCTGATAGCGGCGAATGAGGGCTTTTGTTCGGCTAATCAGTTCATTATAGGAAAAAGGTTTGGCAAGATAGTCATCTCCTCCGCTGGAAAAACCAAGGGTTTTATCACTGTCTTTTGTACGTGCACTCAAAAAAAGTATGGGGGCATTGCTGGTCTTGCGTATTTCCAGACAGGTTTGATAGCCATTGATTCCAGGCATCATAATGTCTAAAATAATCAAGTCAAAATCCTGTTTTTTTAATGTGTTCAGAGCAGTCAGTCCGTCTTCTGCCTGAAAGGTCTCAAACCCTTCTCCTTTTAACAAAATTTCTATAATCTCCCGTATTTCCGGGTTGTCGTCTACAATCAGTATCTTTGATGTATCCATAAGTTTACCTCCTGATTTCCTGAGTATATTATAGCAAAAATAAATGTAAATAAAGAAAAATTAAGGAAATCTTAAGAGATAATTTGTCTTTAATTTAAGAAAAAACTGCTAAATTGTTTTCAAGAGGTGAAGAAAATGAACTGGGAGATAGCTCGTTACATCATTGCCGGTATCTGTACTACGCTTGTAAATATTGAGATTTTTTCTGCCTTGAAGTATGGTATCGGGATGAGAATGCAGATGGCAAATATTATTTCTATTTTAGCTGCTATTGCTTTTGCATTTGTTATCAATAAAAGGTTTGTATTTCGTAAAAAAAGCAGAGATGAGGTAGGAAAAGAAATTCTTAGTTTTTACGGTATGCGGATGATTTCTATGGGAATCGAAGTACTGGGTATGTACGGCTTAACAGAATTAGGTTCTGTGCCAGACCTGGCTGCGAAGGTTGTTTTACAGATGATTGTAATTGGAATGAACTATATAATCAGCAAGTTATATATATTTCGGGAGGACAAGAGATGAAGAAATTAACCGTGATTATTCCATGTTTTAACGAAGAAGAAGCATTGCCCATTTACTATCAGGAAATGAGTAAGGTTATGGCAGAGATGCCGGAACTGGAAACAGAATTATTGTTTGTTGATGATGGTTCTACAGACCGGACATTGCGGGTAATGAAAGATTTACATATCTTAGATGCAAGATGTCAATACTTATCTTTTTCAAGAAATTTTGGGAAAGAAGCAGCGATTTATGCGGGGCTTAGAAATGCAACAGGAGACTATGTGGCAGTGATGGATGTAGACTTGCAGGATCCTCCCCACATGCTCCCGCAAATGTATAAAATCCTTGAACAGGAAGGATATGACAGTGTGGCAACAAAACGCTCTACCAGAACAGGCGAACCAAGAATACGTTCTTTTCTATCCGAAAGTTTCTATAAATTTATCAATAAAATATCTAAGACAGAAATTGTGAATGGTGCCAGAGACTACCGTTTGATGAAACGGAACATGGTGGATGCTGTCTTGAATATGAGTGAGTATAACCGCTTTTCAAAAGGGATTTTTGAGTGGGTTGGTTTCCGTACAAAATGGCTGGAATTTGAAAATGTGGAACGTTCAGCAGGAACGACAAAATGGTCACTAAAAAAATTATTTTTCTATTCTATGGAAGGAATTACAGGCTTTTCAGTGGCACCATTGTCTCTGGCATCTATTATGGGAGTAGTGTTTTGCCTGTTGTCTTTTATCATAATTGGATTTATTGTACTGCGTACTTTGATCTGGGGAGATCCGGTATCCGGCTGGCCATCCCTGGTCTGTATCGTGTTTTTTGTTGGAGGAATCCAACTGCTCTGTACAGGGATTGTGGGACAGTATTTATCAAAAACTTATTTAGAAACAAAGCACAGGCCAATCTATATTCTAAAAGAAAGCAGTGAAGGAGAACTGGAAAAGTGATAGAAAAAATATTTGGTTCAAGAGTAGACTGGCTCAGCCAGCATAGTGTATTTCCCGAATATTTCCGTCAGCAGTTTTATGATACCGGAAATCTTTTTTCAGAGTTTGCGGCAAATGTGGGAGGCGGGCAAAACATCTATCATTTTGCTTATTATGGTTTGTATAACCCACTATATCTTCCTGCATATTTCTTACCCTTTGTGAAAATGAGTGATTATATCATAGTAATCAGTATCCTTTGTCTTGTGGCAGATGTTCTGTTGTTTTTCAAATGGATAAGAAGTCATGGTGTGTCAAAGGGAAATAGTATCTTAACATCCATCCTGTTTTTGCTGGCGGGTCCGATGATTTTTCACTCCTATACACATCTTATGTTTGTAAATTATATGCCTTTTTTGCTTCTGGCTCTGATGGGAACAGACCGGTATTTTCAGAAACATAGATCTGATTTATTAACAGGAAGTGTTTTTCTGATGATTATGACAAGCTTTTATTTTAGCATAGGTGGAATCTTGATTTTATTGATTTATGGGGTGTTTCAATACCTGGATTCTCAGGAAAAACAGAGAAAAGAAGTAAATGTAAAAAGATTTTTTCTCGCAGGCATTTTATTCTGTATTCCTATCTTAATAGCGGTTATGATGAGCGGATTTTTACTGATACCTACCGCTAAGGCATTGCAAAACAGTGCACGTGCAACCGGCTCATCGATTGCTCTTAAAGAACTTTTTTTGCCGGATTCTGATTACATGCAAATTTTGTATCATCCCTATGGCATTGGCCTTACAACCTTTGCACTAACGGTTCTTATTACGGGATTTACATATAGAAAATGGAAAGAAAAATATATTCATATTGCCTGCTTTTTTGTAATTATGATTCCGGTTTTTCAATATGTGTTAAACGGCGGTCTTTATATCAGAGGGAAGGTTTTGATTCCTATGCTCCCACTTCTGTGCTATTTGATTGCTCTGTACTTGGAAAAGCAGAGAAAAGGGGAGATATCTTTTGGTAGGGGAATTCTGCCTTTTATAGTAACGATTATCATACTATGGGAAGGAAGAGAACCAGGAAAAATAACAGAGATAAGCTGTCTTTTGCTTGCAGATGCAGGGATAATGCTTTTATGCGGACTGCTTTTTTATAGGAGACATCATGAAAAGATATTTTTATTTGTTTCCATAGGAATGTTGTTCATATACGGAACGATTATGAATGGATGGTTCAGTCAAAGGACAGAAAGAGATTTTTTCAATCAGGTTACAGATACAAATTACAGTCAGATAACCAAAGAAATCCTGGAAAAAGAAAAAGGGTTTTACCGCATGGAACAGGCAGGAACACGGAAGACAGATGATGCAAATCTGAACAGAATCTGGTCTGGAGAACAGTATAGTTCTTCTGTTTATTCTTCTACCTATAACGAGGAATATCAGAAATTCAGAAAAGAAATTTTTCAGATTGAACAGCCCTATAGAAACATATTCATGCAGGCAAGAGCACAAAATCCAATCTTTCAAAAGCTAATGGGAATAAAGTATATTGTCTCACAGGAAAATATTCCAGGTTACAAAGAAATAAAAGAGAATATTTATGAAAATTCAGATGTTTATCCAGTTGCATATGTGACCAGTCAATATCTTTCGGAAGAGGATTATAATACCCTGGAATTTCCATATAACCAGACAGCATTTCTTGACTTTGCTGTTGTGAAAAACAGAAGTTCCTGTGCCGGATGGAAGGAACAACTTCAATCAAAGATACAGGAAGCAGATATTGGATTTCAATACAAAGAGATAGATAGCAGGCAGTCAGTGACAAAAGAATTTACAATTCCAAAAGCCCAAAAGGGAGATTTATTTTTGCTTCAGTTTGATGTAGAAAACCAAGATACTTCAAAGGATGTATCTGTAGATGTAGAAGGTATTCGCAATAAATTAACGGGAAAAAATCATATTTACTATAACGAAAATGAAACCTTTACTTATGCTGTTACGCTAGAAGAAGGGCAGACACAAATCCAGATGAAATTCGGAAAAGGAACTTATGAAATCAAACATTTAAAAAGCTATATCTGGAAAAATCATGCAGAGGAATCAAAGAACCAGACATTGTGTCAATCAAAATTTCTTCTCGATAAGCGGGTCACAAAAGGAAATAAAATATCCGGTAAAATAGAAAGAAAAGAGGCAGGAATGCTGATTACGTCGATTCCTTTTGATGAGAATTTTACTATTTATATAGATGGAAAAAAGACAATTCCTAAAAAAGTAAACACTTCATTTCTTGGGGTAAATGTGGAGAATGGAATACATGATATTGAAATGATATACCATTCTCCTGGACTAAAAACAGGGAAAATCATCAGTGTCTTTGGCCTGCTGTTATATTTTTTTTACAGGAAGCTGCAACTGGGTAATATGTTCAGATTCTTCTGAGGATATATGAATATCTACCCAGAGAAGCTCCAGTAACTCTCCAGTAATGGTAAGTCCATGTGTCCCGGCATACTCAGCCAGCCTAAGTCCCCATTTGGCACTTTGGGAATAACTGCCCCGGTAGGTTACACAGAGATAGTCCCCTCCTGGGATAAGGTCATTTCCCTGTTCATCAATCAGAAATACAGATTGATAGGAAAGTGATTTTGTATTTTGCAGGGCAGATAGGGAGATTCTGGTACCGATTTGGTTACTTCCAATGATATAAAGTCTGTTCTTGTCAAGATTGATTAGCCTTTCAATTAAAATATCCATTTCTCCTGCATCATGATATCCTTCTGATAAATTATGGCAATGGCGGGTCGGTAACGTAATCTGTTCAATTTTATGAAGAGGAAGCGTCTGGGCACAGCGGATGGTGTTTAATCGTTGTGCTACGTTTTTTTGCAATTTTTGCAAGAGTAGCATTTGTTTTTTGATTGCAGCCTGTTCCTCTTCCAAAAGTTTTAAAGAGGATGCAGTAGTATGGTTTCCTAGATATTCGCGGATTTGTTCCATGGTAAATCCAATGGAGCGGAGATCCCGGATTACATTCAGCCTCCAAATATCGTGTATGCTGTAATGTCGGTAGCCGGATTCAGAACGCTCCGGTTGTATCAATCCGATTTCTTCATAGTACCGGATGGAATCCACACCAATATTATATAATTTAGAAATTTCTCCTATTTTAAAGTATTGTTTCATGTTTTTAATTCTCCTTCTTGACTCTAGTATTATACCAGAGTTTATAATGGGATTAAACATCAAAAGAAAGGAAAGATAAAAATGCGTTCTGTTTTAAAAGAAATAAAGGTATCTTCTGTGATGCTTTTACTGGCTGGAAGTGCATTGCTGGCTTTTGGACTTTATAATGTTCACTCGATATCTAATGTTACAGAAGGAGGTATTTTGGGACTGACCCTTCTTCTGGAATATTGGTTTGGGATTTCACCATCATTCTCTGGGTTCCTTTTGACAGCCTTATGCTATCTTTTGGGATGGAAGATTTTAGGAAAACGATTTCTTGCATATTCCTTTATTTCGGCCATAGGGTTTTCTGTTTTTTATGGAATTTTTGAACAGTTTGATCCGCTGTTTCCTCAAATCGCTGAGATGCCTTTTTTAGCATCTGTGGTAGGTGCATTATTTGTGGGAATCAGTGTAGGAATCTGTGTGAGAGTAGGAGGTGCACCTACCGGAGACGATGCTCTTGCTATGAGTTTATCCTCTGTGCTCCCTGTGGATATTCAGTGGATTTATCTGGCAAGCGACTTGATTGTGCTTCTGATTTCTCTTAGCTATATTCCGTTTAGCAGGATTATGTATTCGCTTCTTACGGTGATTTTGTCTGGACAGATTATTGGAGTGATACAGAAAATAAAATTTCCGGGAGATTTGGAGATGGCAGATGTTCCACAGGGATAAATGTTTTGGATGATGTAGTGTAAGGTGAGAAGACTATATAGAAAAAGCTGGTTGATAGATATGTCAATCAGCTTTTTCTATATTTTAATAAAATATTCTTGACTGTACAGTTACTGTACATTGTATGATGCGTTTCGAACAAGGAAACATGAATGGAGGAGAATGCTTTTTATGAAAACAATACTTTCAAAAGTAAAGTTAAAGTCCAGGCAAATTATTTTGTTATTTGTTCTGGTACTATTATCAGCAGTAGGACAGATGCTATTACCATCCTTTTTAGCACAGATGATTAGTCATGGTGTTGCAGAAGGGGAAAACCGTATCATTTGGATGTATGCAGCAATTATGGCCGGCGTCACGGTTTTTTCCTGTATTATCAGTTTTTTATCTGTAAAGATAGCATCTTATATTTCTACCGATTTTGCAGCACAGTTGAGAAATCAGGTCTTTTCAAAAGTACAGGAATTTTCAGCAGCAGAAATGGATAAATTCGGAACCGCAAGTCTTGTTACAAGAAGCACTTCTGATATCACCAATGTTCAGAATTTTTTGACATTATTACTTCGTGTGGGTTTACTTGCTCCGATGATGGCAGCAGCAGGACTTGTTTTTTCTGCTGCAACAGGGGGCAAGGTTAGTTCTGTTTTACTGGTTGCGATTCCGGTCTTACTGACTGCATTGACAATTATCATTGTGCTGGCTTCTCGTTATTCTATAAGTTTGAGGAAAAAACTGGATCAGATTAACCGTTTGTTTTTGGAATCATTAGAAGGCGTACGTGTTATCCGGGCATTTAACAGACAGAAGGCAGAGAATGAACGTTTTGAGACTGCAAATAAAGATTATGCTATGACGGCAATGGCAGCAGGGCGTATTACCAGCCTTTTGATGCCTGCTATCAGTGTTATTTTTGGTGTGACAACAGCGGCAGTTTTAGGGATGGGTGCTTATTATGTTAACACAGGAACTATGGAGGTTGGTTCCCTGGTTGCAAATAGCCAGTACATCAGTATGGTACTGACATCAGTGATGATGCTGTCTTTGGTCATCATGATGTTTCCCACCAGTTATGCATGTGCCAAAAGGATTTCAGAAGTGCTGGAAACAGAAAGTTCTATTCAGAGTGGGAATTTTTCAATAAATGAAAAATCCATGTGTGGAACTGTAGAGTTCCGCCATGTAACATTTGCTTATCCAGGAGCAGATGAACCAATTCTAAAAGACATCAGTTTTGTATCCAGACCGGGTGAAGTTACTGCTATCATAGGCGGAACTGGGCGTGGAAAATCAAGTATTTTAAAGCTGATTCCAAGATTGTATGACCCCATATTTGGAGAAGTTTTGATTGATGGTGTAAACGCAAAGGAATACCGGACAGAGGATTTGCGTGCTCTCATTGGTTATGTCCCTCAGAAAAATGTATTATTTTCCGGAGATATCGGAGAAAATCTTAATTTCGGAAACGAAAATGGTATAGAAGAAGATTGGGAACAGGCGGCAAGAATTGCCTGTGCGGATGAGTTTATCAGTAAGAAAAAAAATAAATATCATGATGTAATCGCACAAGGCGGCACAAATTTATCAGGAGGACAGAGACAGCGTATGGCGATTGCACGGGCAATGATGAAAAAGCCGGAAATATATGTGTTCGATGACAGTTTTTCTGCATTAGATATGAAAACAGACCGTCAGCTTCGTGAAAATTTAAAAGAAAATATCGGTAATGCCACCGTTATCATGGTAGCACAGAGAATCAGCACCATTGTGGATGCAGATCGCATCCTGGTAGTAGATGATGGACAGATTGTAGGAAATGGAACACATAAGGAATTGTTAGAGAATTGTCCATTATATCGTGAGATTGTGGAAATTCAGTTGGGGAAGGAGATTCATTAGTATGAAAAATACCACGATTTTTAAAAGGCTCATGCAGTATTTAAAAGCATATCGTGTCCGTTTATGTCTGGTTTTATTGTCTGCTGTTATTAGTACGGCATTTATGGTTCTTGCACCATTTCTTGTTGGAAAAGTAACCACGACACTTTTTGCAAGTATCGCAGACGGTGTTTTTTATTGGGAAACCATTCTATGGCTTTTGGCCGCATTGGTTGTGTTGTACTTTGTTTCCCAATTTTTCTCTTTTTTGCAGGGATTTGGAATGGCAAAAATCACGGCAAATGTAATGCAGACAATTCGAAGAGAAATTGACGAAAAAATGCATCGTCTCAAACTGAATTACTATGATGTACATACGTATGGTGACATTCTCAGTGTGATTACAAATGATGTTGATACGATTAATAATACGATTAGTCAAAATTTAACGGCAGTAGTGACACAGGTAACAACAGCGATTGGAGTTCTTGTAATGATGCTGCTCATTAGTCCTTCATTGTCAATCATTCCGATTATTATGGTTCCGCTTTCCCTTCTTAGTGCAGCAGGTGTTATGAAAGCAAGTGAAAAGTATTATGGAGAGCAGCAGGAGCTTCTTGGGAAACTCAATGGATATGTGGAAGAAATGTACAATGGTCAAGCGGTTGTTCAGACATTTAACTACCAGGAACGTGCGAAAAAAAGATTTTCACAGCTAAACGATGCTCTTAAAACCAGTTCACGGAAAGCGGAGACAACAGCAGGAGCTATAAGTCCTATCACGACTCTTGTAAACGATTTAGGATATGTGCTTTGTGCAGCAATCGGATGTCTTTGGGCGATTATAGGGAAGATTGCAGTAGGAAATGTCCAGGCTATGTTGGAATATACATGGCGCTTTGCAGAACCTTTTTCTGCAATCGCAGGAATGGTAGGAAGTTTTGGAGCAGCGGCAGCGGCAGGAAGGAGAATTTTCAGTCTATTAGATGCAGAGGAAGAAATCCCAGATAGTCTTCCGTGCATCGTTCCCGAAGAGCATACGGGCAGTGTAACATTTGAAAATGTAACATTTGGTTATACAGAGGATCGTCTTTTGATGAACGGAATTAATCTGAAGGTAAAGCCAGGACAAAAAGTTGCAGTAGTAGGACCAACAGGAGCAGGAAAAACCACTTTGATTAATCTTTTGATGCGTTTTTATGAAGTAAGTGGTGGAGCTATTAAAGTGGATGGTGTCAGTATAACAGATATGACAAGGGAAGAACTTCGTAACCGGTTTGGTATGGTCTTGCAGGATACCTGGTTGTTTGAAGGAACAATTGGAGAGAATATCGGATATGCAGAAGACAACATGCAAAAAGAAAAAATTATAAAAGCTGCAAAATCTGCCTGTGCACATAATTTTATAAAAACACTTCCAGGCGGATATGATATGGTACTCAGTAAAGGTGCAGAAAATATTTCTCAGGGTGAACGCCAGCTTTTGACCATTGCCCGTGCAATTGCTTCTGATCCAGAAATTATGATTTTAGATGAAGCGACTAGTAATGTAGATACCCATACAGAAGTTTTGATTCAGAAGGCAATGGCAGAACTTATGAAAGGCAGGACCAGTTTCGTAATCGCCCATAGGCTGTCTACTATCCGCGATGCTGATATGATTCTTTATATGGAAGATGGAGATATCAAAGAAGTTGGAAATCATGAAGAATTAATGGAAAAGAACGGAAAATATGCGGCACTTTATATGAGTCAGTTTGCATAAGCAGGCTGATAAGGATTCATAGGGAATCTCATATTGTTGTAATCCCCCGCATACATTGTAAAAACAATGTGTTCGGGGGATTTTCCTTGAAAGATTATATCGAAGAGCGGGCGGTTGAGATTGCAGAGTATATTATAGAGACAAAGGCTACAGTGCGGCAGACGGCGAAGCGATTTGGAGTTAGTAAGAGTACGGTACATAAAGACTGCACAGAACGTCTCGAACAGATAAATCCGTCTCTTGCATCAGAAGCCAGAAAAGTATTAGATGTAAATAAACAGGAACGGCACATAAGGGGAGGACTTGCCACAAAAGAAAAATATTTGCATCAACATGAATAAAATAAAACTTAGAAATGGTTCTTGTATCTTAAATAAGCCGAGAGTATAATATTTTGAGAAACAAAAAGAAAGGACGCTTATTATGGATACTAAGAACCGTTTTTTTTCAAACGCTGATTTATGCAAGTTAATAGTTCCACTTATTATTGATCAGTTTCTACAGGCATTTGTAGGACTTGCAGATTCCATCATGGTTGCCAGTGTTGGTGAAGCAGCGGTTTCTGGAGTTTCTCTGATTGATACCATCATGGTATTGATTTTGAATATTTTTACAGCTTTAGCTACAGGGGGTGCCGTAATTGCCGGGCAGTTTTTAGGGAAAAAAAGAGACGAAATGGCTTGTAAATCTACCAATCAGTTAATTTCTTTTACGCTAAAAGCGTCTCTGGTTGTTATGCTTCTGTGTTATCTGGGAAGAAACTTTATTACTCATGTAGTATTCGGAAAAATCGAAGCAGATGTTATGTATAATTGTAATGTTTATATGATGATTGTGTTTGCTTCTATCCCCATGACAGCATTGTACAATGCCGGTGCTGCTATTTATCGTGCCATGGGAAATTCAGCAGTGGCTATGAAGATTTCTATGCTAATGAATGCAATTAATCTGGGCGGCAATGCACTGCTGATTTTTGTATTCCACAGAGGCGTGGAAGGTGTGGCAATTCCTACCCTGGTGTCAAGAACAGTTGCATGTGTGATTATGATGTTTCTTATGAATAATCAGAAGCATACGTTACATCTTTACCATCCATTTTCCTTTAAAACAGACTGGGGATTATTGAAGAAAATTCTATATATCGGAGTTCCAAACGGTTTGGAAAACAGTATGTTTCAGTTAGGAAAAATTTTGGTTTTGAGCATTGTTACCGGCTTTGGAACAGCTTCGATTGCAGCAAATGCAGTGTCAAATAACGTGGCTACATTTGCAGTGCTTCCAGGTATGTCTGTGGGATTCGCCATATTGACAGTGGGTGCGCAATGCGTAGGTGCCGGGGATTATGAACAGGTCAGATACTATACAAAAAAACTTATGAAAATCGTATATGCATCCCTTTTCGCAGCAAATATTCTGGTGGTTCTGGCAGTGCCATATATTATCAGGATCTATGGATTATCTGCTGAGGCAAGCCAGTATGCACATAAAATATTGATTTACCATTCTATCTGTGCGGTAACAATCTGGCCCTTATCTTTTTCACTTCCAAATACATTAAGAGCGGCGGCAGACGTTACCTACACAATGATTTTATCCATTATCTCCATGTGGATTTTCCGCATTGGATTCAGTGTGGTTCTGGGTGTGTATTGCCACATGGGTGTGTTTGGGGTATGGGTTGCTATGACCATTGACTGGCTGTTCCGGGCAGTATGCTTCAGCATAAGATATTTAAGAGGAAAATGGAAACATGCGGCATTAGTATGAGGTAAATACAGAAAATTGAGAGAGAAAATATGAATAAGAAAAATTTTAAAAAGCCAAGTATTCCTATGAATTTAACACAGGTGGCAGATTCTATAGACTTATTGGAAGAAGCACAGCGGGAAGAAACAGATATTGTGAACAAGAGATTTGAAGGGATTTTTCTTACAAAATTTGATGGGAAAGAAATCCGGTTCCGGCAGAGTGTTTTTATCAACTGTAAGTTAATGGGATGTTATTTTGACCGTACATGGTTTACAGATTGTAAATTTATAAACTGCAATTTTTACAATACCAGTTTTAGCGATGCAGTTTTTAAGCAGTGTGCATTTGAGAACTGTAAAGGAGAAAAAGCAGATTTTTATGGATGCACCATGCAGCATGTTTCATTTACAGATGGATATTTTACGGGAGCAGGATTTGATGCCAGCCGCATGAGTTATATCATGGGAAACCATACTGATTTTACAGAGGCTGGATTCAGTCAATGTAAATTTACTAATACAGATTGGATGAATGTATGCTTTCAAAAGGCAGAATTTTTTAAAACATCTTTAAAAGATATGAACTTTTCCAGTTGCAATATTGAAGGAATCATAATATCCGATAATATGAGTGAGCTAAAAGGAATGAAAGTGAATCTTTTTCAAGCTGTAGATTTAGCAAAAAGGCTTGGAATAGAGATTGAAGAGGAGAATGGAACTGAATGATGTTTTTTAAAAGTACAAGGCTGAACTATTGACAAACGGGAAAGTTTCGCATAAAATAACAAAAATTCAAAGATTAAAATTTCAGAGAAAAACTGAGCAGGCCGAAGCCGGTGCCGGGTCACGTATGTGACAGCGGATGAACATATGACATCTGTGGGACAGTAATATCCATTGCCCTTCAGGTGTTTTTTTGTTTGAAAAGGGTTCTATTGTCTGTTTTAGATTTCACTGGAAATATTCAGAAAGGAAGATAGTAATGAAAGAAGAACAGGATATAAAGAAGGTAGCACTTCGAGTCTCGGCTGTAAGTATTGCATGGAATGTAATTTTATCGCTGTTTAAATTGCTGGCAGGTATTATAGGACATTCAGGAGCTATGATTTCGGATGCCGTACATTCTGCATCGGATGTATTTAGTACGATAGTGGTAATCCTTGGTGTGAATATTGCCAGTAAGCAATCTGATGATAATCATCAATATGGACACGACCGAATGGAGTGTGTAGCTGCGATTTTGCTTTCAGTGGTACTCTGCGTGACAGGAATTGGTATAGGACTCAATGGTTTGAATGTGATTTTGCAGGGAACAGCAGGAGAAAAAGAAGTTCCTGGAATGATTGCCCTGATTGCTGCTGTTGCATCTATCGGGGTGAAAGAATGGATGTTTTGGTACACAAGGGCTGCGGCGAAGAAGACAAACTCAGGTGCTTTGATGGCAGATGCATGGCATCACCGTTCCGATGCACTTTCATCTATAGGTGCATTTATTGGTATTCTTGGAGCAAGAATGGGTGTTCCGGTGCTTGATCCTCTGGCAAGTGTGGTTATCTGTATTTTTATTGTAAAAGCGGCTTATGATATTTTTAAAGATGCAGTAGATAAAATGGTAGATAAATCTTGTGATGAAGAAGTAGAACAGAAGATGCGTCAGGTAATTCTGAGTCAGAAAGGTGTTCAGAATGTAGATTTGTTACGGACACGGCTTTTCGGTGCCAAAATCTATGTTGATATTGAAATTTCAGCAGATGGTAATCTGACTCTTAGAGAGGGGCATGAGATTGCACAGCAGGTACATGATCAGATAGAAAAGGAATTCCCATTAGTGAAACATTGTATGGTTCATGTGAATCCGATTTAGGCTTTGATAAAAGATACAGATGCAAAAATCAGGGGAATCAGCTTCATATTTCAGCAAATTTCACGAATAGATTTTTCTTGAAAATCAAGAAATCGTATTTTATAATTTAAGCTATCTTTTTTATGAAGCTATGCTGAAAAAACATCATGATTTGCAGAAATGGCAGAAGTTTCATAGGAAATAATAAAATAAAAAATGAACAGGAGGATACCTCTTTGAAAAGAGAAACTGTTATAGTACTGGACTTTGGCGGTCAGTATAATCAATTGATTGCAAGGCGTGTACGTGAGTGTAATGTATATTGCGAAATTTATTCTTATAAAACAGATATTGAAAAAATCAAAGAAATTCAGCCAAAGGGAATTATTTTCACCGGAGGTCCAAACAGCGTTTATCTTCCGGATTCTCCGACCTATTCAGAAGAAATTTTCCAGTTAGGAATTCCGGTTCTTGGTATCTGTTATGGTTCTCAGCTTATGATGCATCTTTTGGGTGGCAAGGTAGAAAAAGCTCCTGTTAGAGAATATGGAAAAATTGAAGTGTCTGTTAATCAGAATTCTAAACTTTTCCAGAACGTATCAGAAAAAACCATCTGCTGGATGAGTCACAATGACTATATTTCTCAAGTGGCCCCTGGATTTGAGGTTTGTGCACATACCAGTGACTGCCCAGCAGCGGCTGTAGAAAATGCAGAAAAAAATCTGTATGCGACTCAGTTCCATCCAGAAGTACTTCACACACAGGAAGGAAAGACCATGCTTTCCAACTTTGTATATAATATTTGTCATTGTTCCGGTGACTGGAAGATGGATTCCTTTGTGGAAGAGTCCATTGCTGCAATCCGCCAAAAAGTAGGGAACGGAAAAGTTCTCTGTGCACTTTCAGGTGGTGTTGATTCCTCTGTAGCAGCAGTTATGATGTCAAAGGCAGTTGGAAACCAGCTTACCTGTGTGTTTGTAGATCACGGTCTTCTTCGTAAAAACGAAGGTGATGAGGTGGAGGCTGTTTTCGGTCCAGATGGTTCTTATGATTTGAACTTCATTCGTGTAAATGCTCAGGAGAGATTCTATGAAAAACTGAAAGGTGTGGAAGAACCTGAGAAAAAACGTAAGATTATTGGTGAAGAATTTATCCGTGTCTTTGAGGAAGAAGCAAAGAAAATCGGTGCCGTGGACTTCTTAGTGCAGGGGACCATTTATCCTGATGTAGTAGAAAGCGGTGTAGGCGGAGAGTCTACAGTAATCAAATCCCACCACAATGTAGGCGGTCTGCCGGATTATGTTGATTTCAAAGAGATTGTTGAGCCTCTGCGAAATCTGTTTAAAGACGAAGTGCGTCAGGCGGGGCTTGAAATGGGTATTCCTGAGTATTTGGTATTTCGTCAGCCCTTCCCTGGACCGGGACTTGGAGTGCGTATCATCGGAGAGGTAACAGCAGAAAAAGTACGCATGGTTCAGGATGCAGATGCAATCTGGAGAGAAGAAATCGCCAAGGCTGGTCTTGATAAAGAGCTTGGCCAGTATTTTGCGGCTCTTACCAATATGCGTTCTGTAGGTGTTATGGGTGATGAGAGAACTTATGACTATGCAGTAGCACTGAGAGCCGTCACAACCACCGATTTTATGACTGCCGAAAGTGCTGATATTCCATGGGAAGTTATTGGGAAGACAACCAGCAGAATTGTAAATGAAGTAAAACATGTGAATAGAGTCTTATACGATTGTACAGGAAAACCGCCTGCGACGATCGAACTGGAATAAGTTGGTTATTTCAGAGCAAAATCTTCAATCAGTGATAAAATAATAAAGATTCATGTGAACACATGATATACAAGTTAAAATAAAGAACGGCCTTGATGGTCTGGATTTTCCGGACTGTCGGGGTCATTTTATTTATCTGGAAGTAGTTTATTAAGAATTACAGAGATAAAAATAGAGTTTTGTAGAAAATCATGGTAAAATATTGAAATAAAAAAGAGAGTATTATTGAATTTGTTTAGGGGGAAGCTTTCAAAAAGAATTAAGAATTTCAGTCTGTAGGGTTTTCACATTATGAGTAAACGGATATGGTTCTAATGATGTTAGAATAACCTATAGATCATTAAAAGCAAGATTTTGGAGGGATAGATTATGATACTGAAAACGGAGAGATTAATATTACGTCCTTGGGAAGAATCCGATGCCCAAAGTTTATTTGAATACGCAAAAGACCCAGATGTAGGTCCAATTGCCGGATGGCCGCCACATAAAAGTATGGAAGAAAGCTTAGATGTCATTAAGAATGTTTTCAATAGCAAGGAATGTTATGCAATTTGTGAAAAAGACAATAACATTGCCATAGGAGCAATCGAACTGAAACTGAAAGGTTATACTGATATGACAGATAAAGAGGATGAATGTGAGTTGGGCTACTGGCTTGGCAAGCCGTTTTGGGGAAGAGGGTATATGCCTGAGGCAGCAAAAGAATTGATACGCTATGGCTTTGAAGACCTTAAAATGTCAACAATATGGTGCGGATATTATGACGGTAATGACAAATCAAAACGAGTACAGGAAAAAGTTGGATTTGTTTATCACCATACCTGTGCTGATGTACCGGTACCATTATTGAATGAAGTACGAATCGGTCATACGAATATTATGACAAAGGAACAATGGATTTCGTTTACACAAAAAGGAAAGTGAGCAGATGAGCATGAGTACAAAAAAAATACAGAAAAACACAACCATAAACTGGCTGAAAGAAGGAATGATTTTAACCGTAGGCGTAGCGATTGTTTCAGCAGCCGTATTCTTTTTCCTGATACCCAGCCAGGCTTCTGTTAGCAGTATCGCAGGTTTATCTATGGTATTATCCAATTTTGTTCCATTGCCGATTTCTGCAATTACCATGATTTTAAATGTACTTCTTCTGATTGTAGGATTTCTGACCTGTGGAAAAGCATTTGGTGCAAAAACGGTATATACCAGCATTTTATTGCCGGCTTTTCTTGCTTTGTATGAAAAAATATTGCCAGACTATCAGTCCATGACAGGCAGCCCAGAGTTAGATGTTCTTTCCTATATTCTGGTGGTAAGTTTCGGACTTAGTATTTTATTTAACCAGAATGCTTCTTCCGGCGGGCTTGATATTGTGGCTAAGATTATGAATAAATATCTGCACATGGAACTTGGCCGTGCAATGTCGCTGGCAGGTATGGTGATTTCGTTGTCTTCTGCTTTGGTTTATGATAAGAAAATAGTTGTGCTCAGTGTAATCGGCACTTTTTTTAATGGAATGATTTTGGATTATTTTATATTTGGACAAAACCTAAAGCGTCGTGTGTGTATTATCACCAAAAAAGAAGAAGAGCTCCGTCAGTATATTCTTAATGAATTGCACAGCGGGGCAACAATCTATGAAGCATTTGGAGCATATCACATGGAGAAGCATAGAGAAATCATCACGATTGTCAACAAAAGTGAATATCAGCAATTGATGAATTTTATTAATCATACTGATCCAGAGGCTTTTATTACCGTTTATACGGTCAGTGATATGCGGTATCGCCCTAAAATTTGAAACAGAAAATGTGATAGGTTTGTAGAAGAAATTCTTGAGTGTTTGCAAATATAAAGGGGCTGTCACTTTAACGATTAATACATCGTAAAGCGGCAGTCCCCTTTTACTTATACAGGAATCTTATTTTTTCTTAATTTTCGAATATATGCAACCAACATTACAACGCAGATAAAGTCAATGACTACAACTGCGATAATGGACTGCATACCATAGTAAATACCAGCAGTTTCTGCGATTTTACCGATAATAGAAGGCATGATAATTGCACCGAGACTTGCGATAGTCAGGATGAAGCTCCATGCCAGAGCATATTTCTGGATAATGCTTCCTGCGAAGGAAACAGTTGTGGGATAAAGGCCTGCCATACTGAATCCAAATCCCATAATACCAAAGAGAATCAAAGGTGTTGTGGAACTGAGCAGCAGCATCAGGAAAAAGCCTACAATACCAAAAGCCATGATCAAAAGAAGCCATTCTTTCTGGAATTTTGTGGACAACCATGCAGTTAATAGTCTTCCTGCCAGGATCATAATCCAGAGAACACTTGCTGTTGCCTGAGACAGAGATTCCGGCAATAATCCAGTATCTTTAAAATATGTAATCATCCATCCAATAACGCCTTGTTCTGCACAGAGGTAGAAGAAAAGAGTTAAGGTGCAGAGATAAAACAGAGGCTCTTTAAAGAAGGAAAAATCAGAAGCTGGTTTTTCTTTCTTTTCTTTTGCAACGGATTCTTTAGAAACAGGAATGATAAAGTACATGATCCAGCTTAAAATCCCCATTGCTAACATGAAATAGCAGGCATAGATCCAGTTTTCAGGATTAGCTTTTGTAAGTGCCAGCAACAGAAGAGGAAAAGAAAATGCACCAATGGCAAACATGGCATGGAGGCCATTGAGAATCGATGCTTTTCCTGGAGCCAGTTCATTAATAGAGGCATTACAGAAATTACTGGTAGCACCACGAGCCATTCCGGTTAAGAAAAAGGACAGTGCCAACAGGAAATGATTATCTGAAAAAATAATCAGAAAATAGGAGATTGCAAAGAAAGAATTAAAAAACAAAATGCTTTTTTTTCTTCCCCATACAGCAGCTAATGCACCGGAAGCAAAACCTGAAATCAGATTTCCAATGGAATGCAGGCTGACAATCATACCACAGAATGCATACTGTAATCCAAGAGAATCACGGATAAAAGGCAGAAGAGAGCCTATGGACAGTGCAAGCATACCATTTATGATGAACACACCGTAGCTGCATAAAAATTGTTTGTTTTGATTTTTGTCTTTAAACAATGATATAACATCCTTTCTTACATTTTTATACAAAATCTTTTATAGTCTAAGATAAAAAGAAGGTCTTGTAAAGGGATATAAAACATAAATTTAATTGACAAAATTCGTTAGAATGACTATCCTTTATAAAGTGAAAAATATGGAAAAGAGGTATAAGAAATGGAAAAAAGTGAAAATATTATGGGAACGAAAAAGGTCATGCCCCTTTTGATTTCCATGTCTGTGCCGCCTATGATTTCCATGTTGATACAGGCTTTATACAATATTGTGGATAGTATGTATGTGGCGAGGGTAAGCGAAGATGCCCTGACCGCAGTATCAATCGCATTTCCTCTGCAGAACCTTATTATAGCAGTGTCCTGTGGATTTGGAATCGGATTAAATGCCTGTGTGGCAAGGGCATTAGGAGCAAAAGATGAGAAGGAAGTGACTTCAGCGGCTACTCATGGTTTTTTGTTGAGCGGCATTCACTGGCTGCTATTTGTTCTTATGGGGGTTTTTGTGACAGGGCCTTTTTTGCAGGGTTTTACCAACAATCCCCAGGTGTATAAAATGAGTCGTGAATATACACAGATAGTTCTGTGTTTCAGCATCGGAAGTATGTATCATTTATATGCAGAAAAATTGTTTCAGGCAACAGGAAGCATGATTTTGCCCATGATTTTTCAGGGCGTAGGAGCTATGCTAAATATTGTTCTGGATCCGGTCTTCATTTTTGGCTGGTTCGGAATTCCGGCAATGGGAGTCCAGGGGGCGGCTATTGCTACTGTAGCATCCCAGATTTTTGCGGCTGTTTTATCAATGGTATTTTTCCTAAAAAAATGCACGTCAGTCCGCATCTGTCTCAAAGGATTCCGCATAAAGAAAAGTATGTTATGTAAACTATATGCTGTAGGAATTCCATCGGCAATCATGATGTCCCTGCCGTCTGTATTGGTGGCTGCTTTGAATTCTGTATTGGCTGCTTTTCAGGCTACCGCAATAGCAGTGTTTGGTCTATATATTAAGATACAGACCTTTGTATATATGCCTGCCAATGGAGTGATTCAGGGTATGAGGCCGATTATGAGTTATAATTATGGTGCAGGGAACAAGAAGCGGATGAAAGAGACATTAATAGCCAGTTTAGAGGCAGCAGGTGTGATTATGGCAATAGGAACAGTACTGTTTATGGCCTTTCCACAGAGTATTATGAAGTTATTTGATGCTAATAGAGAAATGTTGTCAATTGGGGTGCCTATGTTGCGTATGATTGCTGCAGGCTTTTTGGTTTCCACGGTAGGATGTGTGCTGTCAGGGGCGTTTGAAGCATTGGGAATGGGCGTTCAGTCACTTATTGTTTCTCTTCTTCGTCAGTTACTAATTATTATTCCCCTGTCTATGGTACTGTCTAGAATTTGGGGTATTTATGGTGTCTGGATTACATTCCCAATAGCAGAACTGGCAGCAGCAGTGATAGGATGTATTCTATATAGAAATTTCCTGCAAAAAAACAAGTAGCGTTACAACCGTACAAGTATGTATAATAGTAGATAGAAGAACACGTAAAGAACATGTGTAATCAAGGAGGTTGTCTACATGAGTTTAGAAGCAAATAAAAGTACGATAGTAAACGGAAAGGCAGTGCTTGGTATTGAACTGGGTTCCACCAGGATTAAGGCAGTTTTGGTAAATGAAAAGAACCAGCCTATTGCATCAGGAAGCCATGAGTGGGAAAATCAGCTGGTGAACAATATCTGGACCTACAGTGAGGAAGCTATCTGGGCAGGTATTCAGGACAGTTATCAGGATATGGTAAGAGACGTAAAAGAAAAATATGGTGTTCCGGTGAAAAAAATGGCGGCTATTGGATTTAGTGCCATGATGCACGGTTATATGCCATTTAATGCAGAGGGAGAATTGCTGGTACCTTTCCGTACCTGGAGAAATACCATGACAGAAAAAGCCAGTGAAGAACTGACAGAATTGTTTCAGTATCATATTCCACAGAGATGGAGCATTGCTCACCTGTATCAGGCAATGCTGAACCAGGAACCTCATGTGAAAGATATCACTTTTATGACAACTTTAGAGGGATATGTACACTGGAAACTTACAGGGGAGAAAGTCCTTGGAGTAGGTGAAGGTTCTGGTATGTTCCCTATTGATATGGAAATCAAAGGTTATGATAAGAAATGCCTGGCATCATTTGATGAACTGGCTGCACCTTACGGATTCCCGTGGAAACTGGAAGAGATTCTTCCTAAAGTTCTTCTGGCAGGAGAAGAGGCAGGAAGATTAACAGAAGAAGGTGCGAAACTGCTGGATACAACAGGAGAATTAGAGGCAGGTATTCCATTTTGTCCTCCGGAAGGTGATGCGGGAACTGGTATGGTAGCTACGAACAGCATTGCAAAACGCACAGGAAATGTATCTGCCGGTACTTCTGTATTTTCTATGGTTGTTCTGGAAAAACCATTATCCAAGGTTTATCCGGAAATCGACCTTGTTACTACACCAACAGGAAATCTGGTAGCTATGGTGCATTGCAATAACTGTACTTCTGACTTAAATGCCTGGGTGAACCTGTTTAAGGAATTTGCTGAAGCTATGGGTATGAAAGTAGATATGAATCAGTTGTTTGGCACTCTTTATCGCAAGGCAATGGAAGGCGATGCTGACTGCGGTGGGCTTTTGGCTTACAATTATTTCTCAGGCGAGCATATCACAGGCTTCGAAGAAGGCCGCCCTATGTTTGTGCGTACACCAGAGAGCAAGTTCAACCTTGCAAACTTCATGAGAGTAAACTTATTTACATCATTAGGAGCATTAAAAACAGGTATGGACATTCTTCTGAAAGAAGAAGGCGTGAAGCTGGATAAAATTCTGGGTCATGGAGGATTATTTAAGACGAAAGGTGTTGGACAGAATCTTCTTGCGGGTGCAATCAATACCCCTGTTTCTGTGATGGAGACAGCAGGAGAAGGCGGTGCATGGGGAATAGCAGTGCTGGCATCCTATCTGGTAAATAAAGAAGAAGGAGAATCTTTGGAAGATTACCTGAATAACAAAGTGTTTGCAGGACAGGAAGGTGAAGAAGTTCAGCCTGATGAAAGAGATGTCCAGGGCTTTGATGAATTTATGGTAAGATACAAAGATGGTCTTGCTATTGAGAGAGCAGCAGTGGAACATTTAAAATAAGAATATAAAAATAAAAAGCGAGGATGTGGTGTGTATGAATTTTTGCACCACATCCTTTTTGTTATTCGCTTATTAATCGTCTTGTACATGAAAAAAGTAACAGAATCTAAAAAAAATAATAGAAAAAGACAAAATAACAATAAATTTTTTGTGAGGGATATATAAAAAGTAATAGAAATAGGCAAATAATTCATTTATGAAAAATAGGCTTTCTGATAACCTATAACTACAAGAGAACAGCCCCTGCCAAGGGGTAGGTAAAGAAACTATAAATAAAGAAAGAAGGAGTGCAGTACATGAAAGCAAGAAAAGCAATTGCAATGGGTCTTATCGCTGCTATGTCAGTAGGAGTTCTGGCAGGCTGTGGCGGAGACAAGAAAGAAGAAGGAAAAGAAACAGCAGACGGAAAACAGAAACTGACAATTTCCACATGGGACAATGACACATCACCACAGTTTAAAGCAGCCGTAGAAGTATTTAAGGAAAAACATCCGGACGTAGAAATCGAATACATTGATACAGCAGCAAATGAGTATAACAACAAATTAACCGTTATGCTGGCTGGCGGTGACCCGGATCCAGACGTTATCTTCGTAAAAGATATGGGAACACAGTTAAGCATGCAGCAGAAAGGTCAGATTGCTTGTCTTGACGAATACATCGAAAAAGACAAATTAGACTTATCTGTATATAACGGAACAGCAGAAGACCTGCAGATTGATGGTTCTTCTTACACACTGCCATACCGTTCTGACTGGTACGTTCTGTACTACAACAAAGATATCTTTGATAAAGCAAACGTTCCTTACCCAAGCAATGATATGACATGGGATGAATACGAAGAATTAGCACGTAAAATGACAACAGGTGAAGGAAACGAAAAAGTTTTCGGAACTCACAACCATATGTGGATGGCTTTAGTATGTAACTGGGCAATTCAGGATGGAAAAAATACTTTAGTATCTGATGATTACAGCTTCTTAAAACCAGCTTATGAGCAGGCACTGCGTATGCAGAAAGATGGAATCATCCAGGATTACGCAACAATCAAAACAGGTAACTTACATTACTCCAGCGTATTTGAACAGCAACAGTGTGCTATGATGCCAATGGGAACATGGTTTATCGCAAACCTGATTCAGGCTGACAAAGCAGGTGAACTTGGATTTAACTGGGGATTTGCAACCATTCCTCATCCAGAAGGGGTAGAAGCAGGAAACAGCGTTGGTGCTGTTACACCAGTTGCAATCAATGCAAACTCTGATCAGAAAGATCTGGCTTGGGAATTTATCAAATGTGCAACAAGCGAAGAAACAGCAGAAAAATTAGCAGAGCAGGGTATCCTTACTGTTATCCAGAATGACACTATTATGGGAAAAGTTACATCTGTAGAAGGCTTCCCAGAAGGATGTGCAGAAGCACTTGAATTAAAGGGAATGGTATTCGACAGACCGCTGGATAAGAACATTGAAAAAATCCGTAAAGCAGTAGAAGAAGAACATGACTTAATTATGATTGGTGAAGAAAGTATTGATGACGGAATCAAGAACATGACAGACCGTGTAAAAGAAATCCGTGACGCCAATCCGTGATAAAAGAAAACAGCAAGGGACAGGGCTTTCTGAATGTAAATAAAACGCAGACAGAAAGCCCTGTGTTCTGGAAAAGGAGAAAAAGGTTATGGCATTAACACCAAAGCAAAAAAGAACCGTAAAGAGTAACCTGATTGGATACTCATTTATTTTACCAAACTTTGTAGGATATTTTCTGTTTATCTTCGTTCCTGTAGTATTTTCCTTTGTATTAAGTGTTATGGAGTGGAACGGCTCCGCAAACACACCTATGAAGTTTGTAGGATTTGATAACTTTGTAAGACTTACCGGTGACTCTACCTTTAAGATGGCAGTAGGACATACTTTCTACTATGCAATCTTTACCGTGCCGCTGACTGTAGCGGCAGCTCTTCTGATCGCAGTCCTTCTGAACAGCAAGATCAAAGGTATTGTTATTTACCGTACAGCATTTTTCTTCCCATACATTGCTTCTCTGGTTGCAGTAGGAGCTGTATGGAACATGCTTTTCATGAAAGATGGACCAATCAATGAGTTTTTAAGAACCATCGGAATTTCCAATCCTCCGGGATGGGTAGCATCTGTAAAATGGGCCATGCCTGCAATCATTATTGTCAGTGTATGGAAATACATGGGTTACTACATGATTGTATATCTGGCAGCATTACAGGGTATCTCAAAAGAAATGTATGAAGCAGCCAGCCTTGATGGTGCTACAGGATGGAAAAAATTAAGATATATCACCATTCCTATGCTGAAACCAACCACATTCTTTGTTGTTATCATGCTGACCATTCAGTGTTTCAAAGTATTCGACCTGATCTACATTATGACAGGCGGTGGTCCTGGCCGTGCAACTCAGGTTATGGTAAACCATATTTACGATGCAGCGTTTACAAACTTTGAATTCGGATATGCAAGTGCAAGTGCTATTGTACTCTTTGCTATTGTACTTGTCATTACACTGATTCAGTTCAGAGGCGAGAAGAAATTCACAGAGTGGATGTAAAGGGGTGACAGTATGAAATCAGAAAAAAGAAAAAAAGTACTTATTTATGTAGGTTTAACCTTCCTGGCAGTGCTGATGGCAGTTCCGTTTTACTGGATGCTGATCTCTTCTGTCAAACTGAATAAAGATGTATTTAGTATTCCAATGGAATGGATTCCAAGAAGCTTCCATTTTGAAAACTATCAGGAAATCTGGGAAAAGATTCCTCTGCTTACTTTCTTTAAGAACAGTACAAAACTGACTGTGATCACAACCATCATCCAGTTAGCAACAAGCTGTTTCGCAGCTTACGGATTCGCAAAACTGGAGTTTAAAGGAAGAGACTTCCTGTTCCTTGCTTATGTAACAACAATCGCTGTTCCATGGCAGGTATATATGGTTCCTCAGTTTACTATGATGTCCAAATTTGGTTTAAACAACACACATGTTGGTCTGATTATGCTTCATGCTTTCAGTGCCTTCGGTGTATTCCTTATGAGACAGTTCTTCCTGAGTGTTCCGAAGGAACTTTCAGAGGCAGCCAGAATCGACGGTCTGGGTGAGTATGGAATCTTTGCAAGAGTGGTACTGCCTCTGGCAAAACCAGGTATTGCAACACTGACAATCTTTACTTTCGTAAACGTATGGAATGACTTCATGGGTCCACTTATTTACTTAAACAGTACAGAGTTAAAGACTATTCAGTTAGGTATCCGTATGTTCATTTCTCAGTATGCAGCTGACTACGCACTAATCATGGCAGCATCTGTATGTGCATTGATTCCTGTAGTAATCATCTTCATTGCATGTCAGAAGTTCTTCGTAGAAGGTGTTGCTGCAAGTGGTATTAAAGGCTGATATTTGAGAAAATCAGGAGGACAGATATGGCACAGACATTTGAAAACCTTCAGAAGTACCCAGGTACTTCTGAGGATATGATTCAGAAGGCAATCGCACAAGCGACAGAAATCGTTAAGGGAAATCTGGCAGATTTCACAGACTTTTTCCAGTCTCCGAATACAGAAAACGGTTTTTACTGGCAGACAGAAAACGTAGAATGGACCACAGGTTTCTGGACTGGCGTAGTATGGCTGGCATATGAACTGACAAAGGATGAAGCGTTTAAGAAAACAGGTGAAATTCATGTAGATAGTTTCTTAAATCGTATTGAAAAGAAGATCGATGTGAATTACCATGATATGGGATTCTTATACAGCCTTTCCTGTGTAGCAGCTTATAAGCTCTGCCAGAATGAAAATGGAAAAAAAGCTGCTATTATGGCAGCAGATCATCTTCTCACAAGATATAGAGAAAACGGTGAATTTATCCAGGCATGGGGAAATGTAGGTGATCCGAAAGATTACAGACTGATCATTGACTGCCTTTTAAACCTGCCGCTTCTTTACTGGGCAACAGAGGCAACAGGTAATCCGGAATATGCCGACAAAGCATGCCGTCATATTCATACAGCTATGCAGTGTGTGCTTCGTGAAGACCATTCCACCTATCACACCTATTATATTGATCCAGAGACAGGAAAACCTTCTTATGGCGTAACCCATCAGGGAAACAGGAACGGTTCTGCCTGGGCACGCGGACAGGCATGGGGGGTGTACGGCGTTGCACTTAGCTACCGTTACCAGAAAAATCCTGAATATATTCAGATGTTCAGAGATGTAACGGATTATTTTATTGAGCATTTACCAGAAGATTTGATTCCATACTGGGATTTTGATTTTGATACCGGAAGTACAGAACCAAGAGATTCTTCTTCCTCAGCAATTGTAATCTGCGGAATTTATGAAATGCTTCCTTATCTTGAGAAAGAAGAGGCAGAAAAATACCGTATGGCAGCAGATAAGATGCTGTGTGCATTGATTGAAAAATGTGCAGTAAAATCAAGAGAAGAATCTAACGGACTTCTTCTTCATGGAACTTATGCAAGAAGTTCTGAAGAAAACACCTGCAAAAACCGGGGTGTTGATGAATGTAATACCTGGGGCGACTATTATTATTTAGAAGCACTCAGGAGAAGATGGGGTGAATGGGACCCATATTGGTAAGGAGGAAGAACATTGAGCAAGAGACCAAACTTATTATATGTTTTCCTGGACCAATGGAGATATCATGCGATGGGCTACACAGGGATAGACCCTGTGTCTACCCCGCATATGGATGCTTTTGCCAGCGAAAGTCTGGATTGCAAGGAGGCAGTGAGTACGTTCCCTCTCTGCTCTCCTCACAGAGCATCATTGCTCACAGGAAAATATCCGTTTAGTGTTGGAATGTGGACAAACTGTAAAATTGGATTAAGCGAAGTGCTGATGCTGCGTCCTCAGGAAGTTTGTATCGGAAATGTGTTAAAAAATCATGGGTATCATACCGGTTATATTGGGAAATGGCATTTGGATGCATCTGAGCAGAATTTTGAAAAAAATCCTGTTTCCGGAGCAAAAGATTGGGATGCCTACACTCCGCCGGGAGAAAGAAGACAGGGATTTGACTACTGGCTTTCTTATGGTGCATGCGATGAACATTTAGACCCACATTATTGGGCTGATACACCGGAGCAGATTAAACCTGGATGCTGGTCACCGGAATTTGAGACAGATAAAGCACTGGAATATATGGAGGGACAAAAGGACAGCGAAGAACCTTTTGCTCTTTTTGTGTCTTATAACCCACCTCACCTTCCGTATGAGCTGGTGCCGGATAAGTATTATAAACAGTATGAGCACATGCCGGTTCATTTCCGTGAAAATGTACCGGAAGAAAAACGGACTCCTGAGATGGAGACTATTACCAGACAGTATTATGCAGCTGTGACAGGTGTGGATGAGCAGTTTGGAAGAATTTTAGAATATCTGAAGGCTAACAATATGGAAGAAGATACTCTGGTAGTTCTTTCTGCTGACCACGGAGAGATGCTTGGTTCCCATGGCCGTATGAGCAAAAATGTATGGTATGAAGAATCCATCCATATTCCATTATATTTAAGATGGAAAGGACAGCTTGCACCGGCAGAATATAATGAGTTGCTGGCAAGTCCAGACCATATGCCTACTTTGTTAGGACTGCTGGATATTCCTGTACCGGATACCTGCCAGGGATTTGACCATGCTGCATGTATCAAAGGAGAAGCTGACAATGCACCTCAGGATGCATTTTTATGCTCTTATCCGGGAATGCCGGATATGGTGGCAGAGTTTGAAAAACGTGGCATGAACAGCAAGTGCTATGGCTGGAGGGGAATCAGAACCCACAGATATACCTATGTGGTAAACAACGGTTATGCACCTGGTGAACAGCAGGCACGCATGCTTTATGATAATGAGAAAGACCCATATCAGATGAATCCTCTCATGATTACGGAAGAAAACCGTGAGTTGGTAAGAGATTATGATGCCAGACTGAGGGAATATCTGGATTTACAGCAGGATCCATTTCTTTTATAAGAAAGGAGATTCACAGGAGGAATTATGAGCAAAAAAAGACAAGTGGTTTTTATTATGACAGATACCCAGAGAATTGATATGCTGGGCTGTTATGGCAACGAACATATGGTGACACCGAATCTTGACAGACTGGCTCAAGAAGGAATCCGTTATGACAAGGCTTATACCACACAGCCGGTATGCCAGCCTGCAAGGTCTGCAATCTTTACAGGAAGTTATCCCCATTCCTGTGCCGGATGGTCTAACTGTATGGGATTATCCGATAATGTTCCAACCATCGGACAGAGATTAAGCGATGCAGGAATTCATACAGCATATGTTGGAAAATGGCATCTTGACGGAGGAGATTACTTTGGACTAGGTAGATGTCCGAAAGGCTGGGATGAAGAATACTGGTACGATATGAAATGCTTCTTAGATGAATTAACACCGGAAGAGAGATATCGTATCCGCCAGATGGAAAGTATTGAAAAATACAATATTACAGAAGATATGACATTTGGACATAGATGTGCAGACCGGGCTGTTGATTTCATTGAAAAACATAGAGATGAAGATTATTTTTTGGTTGTGTCTCTTGATGAACCACACGGACCGCATATTTGTCCTAAAAAATATGTGGATTTGTACAAAGATTATGAAATTCCAGTTGCAGAAAACATGAAAGATACATTGGAAGATAAGCCGGAGCATCACAGAATCTGGGCGGGAAGTGAGTATTTAAGAGCCTGCCGTGAGGATTTTACGTTAAAACCAAAGGAATTTCTTGGATGTAATACCTTTGCAGACTATGAAATCGGAAGAGTGATTGATGCAGCGAATAACCAGGAAAATGCACCGATTATTATCTATACTTCTGATCACGGTGATATGATGTATGCACATTCACTGACAGGCAAGGGCCCGGCTCTTTATGAAGAGATTGTACATATTCCATTAATTATTAAAGGATTTGGCAAGGGTGTAGATGAGCATCCGGTATCTCATATTAATCTGGCACCAACCATTTTTGATATTTTTGGTGTTCCAATTCCCAAAATGTTTGAAGGAAAGAGTATTTGGGAAGAAGTAAAAAATCCAGAAGTACGTTGTAATGATTATGTATTTATGGAGTTTGGACGGTACGAGGTGGATCATGATGGATTCGGCGGATATCAGCCTCTGCGTGGTGCTTATGACGGCAGATATAAGATGGTTCTGAACCTGATGACAAGTGATGAACTGTATGATTTGAAAACCGACCCACAGGAAATGGTAAATCTGATTAATAAGCCAGAGTATGATGAGGTGAAGAAACGCCTTCATAAAGCAATTCTGGATAATATGTATGAGACCAGAGATCCGTTTAGAGGATATTACTGGGAAGACAGACCTTGGGACAGAATCACAGAATTTAAAACCTGGGACAGCAGACTCATGACCAGGCAGAGAGAGAATGAAGAGTACGAACCAAGACAGCTTGATTATGGAACAGGACTTCCAATCACGCAGGCGGTAAGGAAAAAAGGAGAGTCTGACGCAAAATTTGCAAAGAAATAGTTTAAGGAAAGACAGGAAACTGCGAGGGGACAGTATCCTGTCTTTCGTGTATCAGTTTGTTCTTGTAGAGAGAAGCAAGAATGAGTATAATGGTATTAGAGAAAAGGTTGTACCGGGGGGTACGGGTATGAAGAAAAGAAAAATATGGAAGACGCTTCAGGGCAGAATTATCATTTACAACCTGAGTATTGTAGTCCTTGTGGCTTTTATCGGAAGTATGGGCACTTATTATAGTGCTTCGAAACGTTCTCTGGAGATGACAAAACAATCCATAGAGGACAATATTAAGGAAATATCGGAAAATTTTTTTGTGGCCTATGAAGAAATGATGAACATTATCTTGAACTGTACAGAGCGAAGTTCTCTTGATTTTGGGAGCATGGATTTTGCAGACCAGCCATCGGCAAAGAAACAGGCTCTCATTAACAGCAGCCTGATGAGCGATTACTGTGCCATATCCGGCTACAGCAAGTATATCAACAGGTTGATGGTTCTAGATGATCAGGGACATTTTATCCAGTCCGGAAACAGTCCGGGAAGCAAGGATGATGCCAGAGTACTTTTGGAGACGGAATGGTTTGACAGGGAAGCAGAGAAACCTGCAGACGCATATCAGCTTGAAGTAGTAGATAATCCCTTTTTTAAGAAAAATGGAGAAAAAATGATTCCAATTGTGAGAAAACTGGATGTGGCAGGAAGTAACAGCAAAGAGGGATGGGGATTCTTAGGATTCTCTGCTAAACTTTATGAGGAAGAGCTTCGAAAAGCAAATAACGGAGATACCATGCTGGTTGCAAGCCAGAGCGGAACCATAATAGCAGAGGAGAATACGGATATTTATTCTGCAGAAGAATTAGAGATTATTATTCGTGATTTGCTTCAAAGGGAAGAATTAAGCGGTGTGTTCCGTCAGAATGTCCAGGGAGAGCAGTGTCTGATTGCTTATTCTCATCATGCAATGAGTGGGATTCTCACTTGCGAGATTATGCCCGTGAGATTTATCAGTAATGAAAAAATGCTGATTACCTGTCTGGCAGTCTTTTTGTTCATAAGCTGCCTTGTTGTTGGAACCGGTCTGGCAGTTATTTTTTCAAACAGACTGCGTAAGCCGGTAGCACTTTTAAACTCTCAGGTGAAGAAAATAGGAAATGGAGATTTTTCTCCGAATCCGTCTATTGAGAGTGAAGATGAATTAGGGGAAATCGGAAGAGGGATTAATAAAATGAGTGCCAGAATCTCGAATCTTCTGGCCAAAAGTGTAGAAGATGAAAGGGAAAAGAAAAATCTAGAAATCAAGATGCTCCAGGCACAGATAAATCCGCACTTCCTATATAATACACTGGATTCCATCCGCTGGATTGCTGTGATACAAAAAAATGCCAGTATTGTAAAAATGGTCACAGCATTGTCAGGGCTTTTAAAAAATATGGCAAAAGGCTTTAATGAAAAAGTGACCCTGCGGGCAGAATTAGATTTTTTGAGTGATTATATCACCATTGAAAAAATGCGTTACATGGAAATGTTTGATGTGGAAATTGATGTTGCAGAAGAATTGTATCAGGCAAAGATTATTAAACTGACGCTGCAGCCTCTGGTGGAAAATGCCATCTTCTCAGGCATTGAACCGGGCGGAAAGAATGGAAGCATCCGAATCCGGATATGGAGGGAGGAAGAAAAACTCTGTATCAGCGTCAAAGATGATGGGGTAGGCATGACAGAAGAAAAGATACAAGATATCATGAATAATCCTCAAAAAAGGAAGGGAGATACCATGAGCGGTATTGGCCTGCCCAATGTGGATCAGAGAATCAAGCTGGTCTATGGTGATGAATATGGACTGCGTATTAAGAGCCAGGTAGGAGAGTACACAGAGATTCTGGTAACGCTGCCAATAGAGTACGGAAAAGAAAATGAATAAAAAGAGGTTGGAAAAATGTATCGTATTTTACTAGTGGATGACGAACCGTTAATATTGGCTGGTATTGCATCTATGATGAAGTGGGAAGAGTATAACTGTACGGTTGTGGGAAAGGCGACAAACGGAAACCAGGCACTGGAAAAGATGAAAGAAATACAGCCGGATATTGTCATTACTGATATCAAGATGCCGGCAATGAACGGGCTGGATTTCATGGAAAAATGCAGAGAACAGGGATATCAGGCAGAATTTCTTCTGCTGACAAACCTGGAGGAATTTTCTCTGGTACAAAAAGCCCTTAGGCTTGGGGCTCTGGACTATTTAGTGAAAATAGAGATTACTCCGGAAGTGCTGGGAGAAAGCCTGAAAAAAGCCGTTTCAGTGTGTAGGGAGAAAAAGGCTATGGAAGAACATGTGGTTGTCCAAGAAGTTCTTCAGAGGAATGCAGAAGAAACCACCAGAGCCTTTTTTACAGAAATTATGGAAAAAAGGAAGGGTGAGTGTGGAGAACTTCAGAAAAAATGGCGTGCAGATGTGGAAAGCCTTGGGCTGGAAGAACTCTATGTGAATCCTGTTTTGTGGTGGATCAGGCCTTATAAGCAGGAGGAGCACATTTTCCAGAAAACAGAGGAATCAGCACAAAAAGAAACCATGGAATATGCATCAAGCCTGCTGAAACAGTTTATGGACAGAATCAGCGATGTTTACTGTATAATCAACTGGGAGAGAAGAGGATTTCTCGTAGTATTTCCTAAAGATAAAATGCCGGGAAATCTCAAAAATGCCGGAAAGAAAATCTTACATATTTTCCGTGACTACTTTGGTATGCAGGCACTGGTAGCGGTGAGTACACCAGCAAGTAATATCTGGGATGGAATCAGGGATGCAGCAGATGAGATAAGAGATATGGAAGAGTATTATTATTATCATAGCCAGTGTTCTGTTCTGTACGCAGGAGATTTTGAACAGAACGAACTTCAGGACAGACATTCCAGACATAACGTGTTTGATATCAGCTTTCTGAAGAAGGATCTGAAGCAGGCACTTATGGTACAAGACAGACAGAAAGTAGAGCAGGTGTTTTCAGAAGTGGCAGAACTTTTTTCTGAATATAAACCGGCTAAGGAGCAGGTGATTGATGCTTGTATGAATCTGTATTATTTTTTCTTTGATTATGCAGAAAGCGGAAAAAAGGATGAAGCGAAGGAGTTTCCATATCCTTCAGAAATCGTGGAGCGCCTTGGACAATGTTTTACTTTGGAAGAAAATGTAAGCTGGCTCAAAGATTTGGGAAGATGGATCTCAAGTACCATGGAGACCTTGGAGGGAGGAAGCAAGACAGAACAGCTTGTGAATGCAGCAAAGAAATACGTGCAGAAGAATTATAAAGAAAAACTGACCCTTGCTATGATTTCCAGCGATATCGGTATCAGCCAGGGATATTTGAGCAGTGTTTTCAAGAAAACAACAGGAAGTAATTTGAATGATTATGTAAACCATGTAAAAATCGAAAAGGCCAAGGATTTACTTGGCATGCATGAATATATGATGTATGAAATATCAGATATGCTTGGATTTGAGAATCCCTATTACTTCAGTAAGGTTTTCAAACGTATTACCGGTATGACGCCAAGTGATTACGAAACAATGCGAAAGAGATAAAGATAAGAAAAAGATAAAAATTCTATAATTCTTCCACTGTTTTTTACAGGAAAAGTCTGTTAGAATTAAAAGAAAAATCCTGGCAGGGGGAGAACTATAATGGTTGAAACAAATAGAAAATACGTGATTGATACAGAAGAAAACAGAAGCTTTTTAAAGAGTATCACAGAAAATCTTTTAAGCTTTGGACATCAGTTTCCATCTCCGGGAGGAAGTTCTTATTATCTGGGGGATGATGGGACTCCGTGGAAAGAGAGAAACCGTGAGACATGGATTACTTCCCGTATGGCACATGTGTACAGTATCGGAACATTTCTGGGACATGAAGGAAGCAGGGAACTGGCAGCAGCAGCAATCAAGGGATTAAAAGGTGAACTTCACGATGATAAAAATGGCGGCTGGTATGCAGGGCTTACCTCTGTAAATGAGATTCTGCCTAATAAACAGTGCTATGCTCATGCTTTTGTTATTTTGGCAGCATCCTCCGGTGTACTGACAGGTGTTGAAGGTGCACAGGAACTTTTAGAGGATGCCCTGAAACTCTATGACCTGCGTTTCTGGAATGAGGAAGAAGGACTGTCTTGTGATACCTGGAATACAGAATTTACGGTTCTGGATGATTACAGAGGACTGAATGCCAATATGCATACAGTAGAAGCATTTCTTGCAGCAGCAGATGTAACAGGGGATGAGAAATACCGCATAAGAGCAGGCCGTATCATTGACCGTGTTCTGGTATGGGCTTCTGATAACAACTGGAGAATTCCGGAGCATTTTACAAAAAAATGGGAAGCAGATCTGGAATGCAATAAAAAGCAGCCGGCAGACCAGTTCAAGCCCTACGGTGCAACACCGGGACATGGAATTGAATGGGCGAGACTGATTACCCAGTGGGCACTTTCTGCACATAAAGAAAATCAGGAAGGTGCTGCAAAATATGTGGAAGCAGCAGAAAACCTGTTTAACCGTGCAGTGGAAGATGCATGGAATGCAGACGGAGCACCAGGTATCGTATATACCACAGACTGGGAAGGAAAACCAGTGGTACATGACAGAATGCACTGGACTCTTGCAGAGGCAATCAATACTTCTGCAGTTCTGTATCATGTGACAAAGAAGGAAAAATATGCTGCTGATTATGCAGAGTTTATGAAGTATTTAGATGAAAAAGTCCTGGATCATGTGAACGGCTCCTGGTTCCATCAGATGAATGAGAAGAATGAAGTGATTGGAACTGTATGGCCTGGAAAATCAGATATTTATCACGCACTTCAGGCAACTTTGATTCCATATCATACACCGGAACTGTCGATTGCTTTGGCTGTAAAAGAAGAAAAAAGAATTTAAGAAAAATCCGGAAGGTGTCTATCATGCCCTTCCGGATTTTTTCTATGTTATCCATATTTCGTGCAGAAGGACTAGAAAACGACGGAAAAATATACAAATTTATGCTATGTACACAGAAATACCTTAAAAATTTGAATGAATAGAGAAAAATATTCTATATTTTCTTTGGAAATAATTGTGTATAATGCCATTATAAACGAAGGGCACCGAAGGGTGCAAAGCGAAGGAGGATTATTATGAAGAAAAAATTAGTGGTATGGACAATGGCAGCTATGTTAGCTTTCTCAGCTACAGCTTGTGGCGGTGGTTCTGGTGATTCAGGCTCTGCTGAACCAGAGAAAAAAGAAGAAGCTTCCAAAGAAGGTTCTGAGAAAAAAGAAGACGGTGCAGCTCTTGCAAACAAGGACAAACCATTAGTATGGTTCAACCGTCAGCCATCCAACAGCTCCACAGGAGAATTGGACATGAATGCTTTAAACTTCAACAAAGATACTTATTATGTAGGATTCGATGCTAACCAGGGTGCAGAACTTCAGGGACAGATGGTTAAAGAATACATCGAGAAAAACATCGAAGGTCTTGACCGTAACGGTGATGGTGTAATCGGTTACGTTCTTGCAATCGGTGATATCGGACATAACGACTCAATCGCACGTACAAGAGGTGTTCGTAAAGCTCTTGGAACAGGTATTGAAAAAGACGGTGCTATCAACAGTGAACCAGTTGGTACAAACGTAGATGGTAAAGCTGGTGCAGTACAGGATGGTTCCTTAGAAATCGGTGGAAAAACATATGTAGTTCGTGAGCTGGCTTCTCAGGAAATGAAAAACTCTGCAGGTGCTACATGGGATGCAGCTACAGCAGGTAACGCAATCGGTACATGGTCATCTTCTTTTGGTAAAGACATTGACGTTGTTGTTTCTAACAACGATGGTATGGGAATGTCTATGTTCAATGCATGGTCAAAAGATAATAAAGTTCCTACATTCGGATACGATGCTAACAGCGACGCTGTAGCAGCTATTGCAGAAGGTTACGGCGGAACAATCAGCCAGCATGCTGACGTTCAGGCTTACCTGACACTGCGTGTACTTCGTAACGCATTAGACGGTGTTGATATTGACACAGGTATCGGAACAGCTGATGAAGCAGGAAACGTTCTTAGCGATCAGGAATATGTATATAAAGCAGATGAACGTTCTTACTACGCATTAAACGTAGCAGTAACAGCAGATAACTACAAAGATTTCGCAGACTCTACTAAGACATTTGAGCCTGTATCAAAACAGTTAGACGAAGCAAAATCACCTGTTAAGAAAGTATGGCTGAACATTTACAACGCATCTGATAACTTCCTGAGTGCTACATATCAGCCACTGCTTCAGAAATATGATGATCTTCTGAATCTGGAAGTTGAATACATCGGTGGTGACGGACAGACAGAGTCCAACATTACAAACCGTCTTGGAAATCCAGGTCAGTATGATGCATTTGCAATCAACATGGTTAAGACAGACAATGCAGCTTCTTACACAGCATTACTGAACCAGTAATTCTATTCTAAATCATATGAACAAGGCTATTTGGGGAGAAGAAATTCTCCCCATAACCATCATTTGAGATATTTAAAATATCAAGATACAGGAGTAAAAAATATGGCAGATAAGAAAGATGATATCGTCTTATCGATACGCGATATGAGTAAATCCTTTGGACGAAACCGTGTTCTGGATCACATCAATCTTGATGTGAAGAGGGGAACAGTTATGGGTCTGATGGGTGAAAACGGCGCCGGTAAGTCAACGATGATGAAATGTCTTTTTGGTACTTATCAGAAGGATGACGGAAAAATTTTCCTTGACGGAAAAGAGGTAAGTTTTTCCGGACCTAAGGATGCTCTTGAAAACGGTATCGCAATGGTGCATCAGGAGCTGAATCAGTGTCTGGAAAGAAACGTAATTGATAACTTGTTTTTAGGTCGTTACCCACGTAATTCTGTCGGTGTAATCGACGAAGGAAGAATGAAAAGAGAAGCTTCCGAGCTTTTCCGTAAATTAGGTATGACAGTAAACCTGACTCAGCCAATGAGAAATATGTCTGTTTCCCAGCGGCAGATGTGTGAAATTGCAAAAGCGATTTCCTATAATTCTAAGGTTATTGTTTTGGATGAGCCTACATCTTCTCTGAATATTCAGGAAGTAGAGAAGCTGTTTGAAATGATGAGAATGTTAAAAGACCAGGGTATCTCTCTGATTTACATTTCTCATAAAATGGATGAAATTTTTGAAATCTGTGATGAGATTTCTGTACTTCGTGATGGTAATCTGGTTATGACAAAAAGTTCCAAAGATACCAACATGAATGAATTGATTGCAGCGATGGTTGGACGTTCTTTGGAAAACAGATTTCCACCGGTGGACAATACACCAAAGGATGTTATTTTGTCTGTTCAGAATCTTTCCACAAAGTTCGAGCCTCATTTAAGTGATGTGTCCTTTGATGTAAGAGAGGGAGAAATTTTTGGACTTTACGGATTAGTAGGTGCAGGACGTACAGAACTTCTTGAGACCATCTTTGGTGTAAGAACCAGGGCAGCAGGACGCGTGTACTTTAATGACCGTCTCATGAACTTCAATAGTGCCAAAGAGGCTATGGAACATGGCTTTGCCATGATTACAGAAGAAAGAAAGGCAAATGGTCTCTTCTTAAAGAGTGACCTTACCTTTAACACCACGATTGCGAACTTAAATCAGTATAAGTCCGGAATTGCACTTTCTGATTCTAAAATGATAAAAGCTACTAACAATGAAATTAAAGTCATGCATACAAAATGTATGGGACCGGATGATATGATCACCAGTCTTTCCGGTGGAAACCAGCAGAAGATTATTTTTGGTAAGTGGCTTGAGAGAAATCCGAAGGTGTTCATGATGGATGAACCGACCAGAGGTATTGACGTTGGTGCAAAATATGAAATCTATGAATTGATCATCAAGATGGCAAAAGAAGGAAAAACCATTATTGTTGTTTCTTCTGAAATGCCTGAAATTCTGGGTATCACCAATCGTATCGGTGTTATGTCCAACGGACGCCTTTCCGGTATTGTAAACACCAAAGAAACCAATCAGGAAGAACTGTTAAGACTCAGTGCAAAATACCTATAATGAGGGAGTGTAATAGATATGGCAAATGAAAATAGCAAGATTCTGACTGCAGATCAGGAAACGAAACTGCGTCAGCCTATCGACGATTATGTAGGAAAGATTCAAAAAGAAATCGACGGCCTCAGAGCAGATGGTACAGAAAAAGTAGTTGCTCTTCAGAATAAAATTGACGGTTTAAAAAGAGATCGTAGCATTTCAAAGAGTGAGAAAGAATCAGAGATTGCAAAATATAAGACAGAGCTTGAAAAAGCAAAAGCAGTTGAAGCGAAGAATAAGGATCAGATTTCCAAGTTAATTGCGGATGCAGAAGGATATCTGAATGCTCATTTTGATAAAGAATATTATCAGCCGGTACTGGCAAGCTGCCAGGTAGAAAAAGTGGCTGCAAAAGAAAGATATCAGAAGAGGCTGAAAGAGCTGGAAGCAGAACATAAAGATATTCTTTCCAAGCTGACAGATCATCAGGAAATCAAGGATGAAAATTATGTTTATAAAAACAGACTTTCCAATGCGAAGATTGAACTGGAAAAAGACCTTCAGCAGATTAAAGACCGCAGACATGCAGCATACAATCATAAATTCCATTTGATTGACCTGCTCCGTCTGTCCAAGTTTACATTCCTGGAGTCAAGAGCTCAGAAATGGGAAAACTACAAATATACCTTTAACCGCAGAGCATTCTTCCTTCAGAATGGATTGTATATTGCGATTATCATTATCTTCATCGCACTGTGTATTATTACTCCAATCGTAAAAAATACACCACTGTTGACTTACAACAACGTTTTAAATATCCTGCAGCAGGCATCACCTAGAATGTTCCTTGCACTTGGTGTAGCAGCGCTGATCCTCCTTGCCGGTACAGACCTTTCTATTGGCCGTATGGTTGGTATGGGTATGACAGCAGCAACGATTATCATGCATCAGGGTATCAATACCGGTGGTGTTTTCGGACATATCTTTGATTTTACAAATATGTCTGTAGTTGCAAGAGTAATTTTAGCATTAGTTGTTTGTATTGTACTGTGTACATTCTTCACAACAATCGCAGGTTTCTTTACAGCGAAATTTAAAATGCATCCATTTATTTCAACAATGGCAAACATGCTGGTTATCTTTGGTCTTGTTACCTATGCGACAAAGGGTGTTTCCTTCGGTGCTATTGAATCTACGATTCCAAGCATGATCATTCCGAAAATCAATGGTTTCCCGACCATCATTCTCTGGGCTGTTGCAGCAGTTGCAATTGTATGGTTTATCTGGAATAAAACAACATTTGGTAAAAACCTGTATGCAGTAGGTGGAAATCCAGAAGCAGCAGCAGTATCCGGTATCTCTGTATTTGGTGTAACTGTAGGTGCTTTCGTAATGGCTGGTATCCTTTACGGATTTGGTTCCTGGCTGGAATGTATCAGAATGGTTGGTTCTGGTTCCGCAGCTTATGGACAGGGATGGGAAATGGATGCCATCGCAGCCTGCGTTG
>USPF01000004.1 GCA_900556555.1 uncultured Blautia sp. | reverse complement strand
GGGAGCAGATATGGTATTTGTTACCTGCGGTATGGGAGGCGGAACCGGTACAGGTGCTGCTCCTGTTGTAGCAGGAATTGCAAAAGAAATGGGAATCCTGACTGTAGGTGTTGTGACAAAACCATTCCGTTTTGAAGCAAAAACACGTATGAGCAATGCTCTTTCAGGAATTGAAAAATTAAAAGAAAGTGTAGATACACTGATTATTATTCCAAATGATAAACTTCTTGAGATTGTGGACCGCCGTACTACTATGCCGGAAGCACTGAAAAAAGCAGATGAAGTTCTGCAGCAGGCAGTGCAGGGTATCACAGACCTGATTAACCTGCCGGCTCTTATCAATCTGGACTTTGCAGACGTTCAGACTGTTATGATCGACAAAGGTGTGGCTCATATCGGTATCGGTGAAGGAAAAGGTGACGATAAAGCAATGCAGGCTGTACAGCAGGCTGTATCCAGCCCACTTCTTGAGACAACGATTGAAGGTGCATCTCATGTTATTATTAACGTATCCGGTGATATTTCTCTTATGGATGCCAATGATGCAGCTACTTATGTACAGAACCTCACAGGAGAAGATACCAATATTATCTTTGGTGCTCTGTATGATGACAAGGAAGCAGACTTTGTAAGAATTACCGTTATTGCAACTGGCCTGGATGATGAAACTACCAGAAAGGCAAGCGTTTCTAAAGATAAGAAGACAGCAGGAAGAACCACAAGAACACAGGCAGCTCCTCAGCAGCCGGTTCAGGAACAGCAGGCAGCAACAGGATTTAAACAGCCTTTATTCCAGCAGCCTACATTCCAGCAACCAAACTTCCAGCAGCCTCAGACAACCTTTACAAGCAATGTGCCAAAAAGAGATATCCAGATTCCGGATTTCCTGAAAAATAGAAAATAAGAATTAAATGAGCAGTCCTGTCAGGTGAACATCCTTGGCAGGACTTTTTTTCTCAGAAAAACTTTTGCACTTGACAGCAATGAAGCTACCTTTTAAACTGATAGAAGAAATAATATATACAGGAGGTTTCGTTAAGCATGCAGCAAATTACCGGAAAAACAAGTCTGACAGGATTGCTGGGCAGCCCTGTGGCTCACAGTATTTCTCCGCTTATGCATAATTTTAGTTTTCAGCATCTGGGGATTGACTGGGTGTATCTATGTTTTGATGTGAAAGAAGAAGGGCTGGAGGATGCCGTGAAAGGACTGCGGACCTTACAGGTAAAAGGCTTTAACCTGACGATGCCGGATAAAAACAGGATTCTTGAGTATCTGGATGAGCTTTCTCCAGCAGCAAGATTAATTGGGGCAGTTAATACAGTGGAAAACAAAGAAGGACGTCTGATTGGTCATAATACAGATGGAATCGGTTTTATGCGTTCCGTGGAAGAACAGGGAATCCAGATGAAAGGCAAAAGCATGACACTTTTGGGAATGGGAGGTGCAGCTACTGCAATCTGTGCCCAGGCCGCACTGGATGGTGTGGAAGCCATTCACATTTTTGCAAGAGAGGGCAGTTCTCACCGCCCGAGAATGGAAACCTTGATCAGTGGGCTTGGAAAAGTAACTGTCTGTAAAATCGAGATACAGGATATTGAAAATAAACAAAAACTTGGTGAAGCCATAAGGAAAAGTAAACTTCTGGTAAATGCGACCTCTGTGGGAATGGCACCTCATACAGAGGAATGCCTGATTCCAGATACTTCATTTCTTCACCCCAATCTGGCAGTGGCTGATATTATTTATAATCCGTGGAAAACAAAACTTTTGACCATGGCAGAGAAAGCAGGATGCACGGCGTTTAATGGCTACTCTATGTTGCTGTGGCAGGGAGCTGAGGCATTTCATATTTGGACAGGACAGGAGATGCCAGTAGCATTGGTACGGGAATATCTGCAAAAACAGCATATATAAGAAAAGAGGATAAACATGAAAACAGTGACTGTAAAAAATCTTGTACTTGGACAGGGAATGCCGAAAATCTGCATTCCAATCACCGGGGAGAATAAAGAAACCATAGAAAAAGAACTGGAGGAAATCCTGGAATTAAAGCCAGATCTGGCAGAATGGAGGGTGGATTGTTACAAAACCGGGAGCAGCAGCGAATCTTTATGGGAAATGTTGAAGACAATAAGTGACAAATTGGGAGAAATTCCACTGCTCTTTACATTCCGGACAAAAAAGGAAGGCGGAGCACAGGAAATTATGTATGAGGATTATGTAAAGCTGCTCTTGCAGGCTGCCAAAACAGGACTGGCAGATTTGATTGACGTAGAGCTTTTTTTCCGCAGAGAAGAGGCTGAGACATTGATCCGGAAAATTCATCAGGCAGGAGCAGTGGTTCTGGCGTCAAACCATCATTTTCATGAGACGCCGGATGCAGAGGAATTAATTACAAGAATGAAAGAGATGGATGCCTGTGGGGCAGATATCTTGAAAATGGCTGTGATGCCGGAAACAGAAAGGGATTTATGTCCGCTGCTGGAAGCAACTCTTTGCGTCTCAAGGGACTGTAATAAGCCGGTTGTTACCATGTCTATGGGAAAAACGGGTGTACTTAGCCGTCTCTGGGGAGAATTTACAGGCTCCTGCATGACGTTTGCGGCAGGAAGAAAAGCTTCTGCACCGGGACAGGTAGATTCATATAAGATGAGGGAAGTTTTAAGAGCAATTCATGAGATTGCAGAACAATAAAATTGACATAAAATGGGTAACATAAGGTGAAAAATAAGAAGTTTCACTGTCGAAAAGATTTTGCATAGATAACAGCGGTTTTGACAAAATCAGCACCCCCTAGCCACTATAATGGACAGTACTTATTCCAGATAAGTAAGAGAGTCCTATAGAGGTTTAGGGGGTGTTTTGTGTACTGCGAATTTTACCTGGATGTGTTTTTCGCAGTCAACCTGCTGTTAGACTTCCAGATTCTTTGTCTTACGAATCTCATGCTCAGGGGAACTGCCAATCCCCTGCGGGCATTTTTGGGAAGCATGCTGGGAGCAGCAGGTATGTGCCTGTTTGTGGTACTTACTCCGGAAATCCATACAGGAAAAGCCGTGATGTGTTATGGAATCATGGCAGTGGTCATGGTCCGGACAGGATGTAAATGTAAGAGCCCTGGAGCAGTATTTCATGGGCTGCTGTTTTTTTTGGGTGGAGCACTTCTGATGGGAGGTGTGCTTACAGCCCTGCCCTATGGAATCAGAAAAAGCATTTTTCTTTTTCTGGCAATCACAGTTACCGCTTATTGGATTTTATACATAGGCATAAGACTCTGTAAATACTTAAAAGGAAAAGAATCCCCATTGTGCCAGGTAACACTGGCATTTCAGGGAAAAGAAGTAAAGGTAATGGGACTATATGATACAGGAAACCGTCTCTTTGATAAAAAAACAGGAAAGGCTGTGTCTGTAATGGAATACAGCAGTTTTTGCCAGCTTTTGGATAAAGAGCAATGCCGTCTGCTGGAGCATTTCTGCAAAATGGAAACCAGGGAAATGGACAGCGGGAGACTGTCAGGAACTTTAAATCCCAGGTTTTTATGCTATACCAGTGTAGGATGCCAAGGAGGCCTGCTTCCTGTTGTTACGGCAGACAGGATGACTGTCAGTTACAAAGGAGAGAAAAAACAGGTAAAGAATGCGGCTATTGGTCTTTCTATGGCAGCACTATCCCCTGATAAAAGCTATGAAATTATCGTTAGTCCTGCGTTTTGGGATTTTTAAGGAGGAGTATTTTGAATATGGATATTTGCATGAGGAGAGAATCACATTTTTCTGGTTTTACAGGATTTTTACTTCCAAAGGGCAATGAAATTCACTATATTGGAGGGACGGAAGTGCTGCCGGCACCTCTGACGGCAGAGGAAGAAGCAGAGAAGCTAAGAGAACTGGGCGAACAGGGAAGTGAGACAGCGAAGGCGTGCCTGATTGAGCATAATCTCAGGCTGGTGGTGTATATTGCCAAAAAATTTGATAATACGGGTGTTGGTGTAGAGGATTTGATTTCGATTGGAACCATTGGATTAATCAAAGCCATTAATACCTTTAATCCAGGGAAGAAGATAAAACTGGCTACGTATGCATCACGGTGTATAGAAAACGAAATATTGATGTATCTGCGCAGAAACAGCAAGACGAAGATGGAAGTATCCATAGATGAACCATTGAATGTGGACTGGGACGGCAATGAACTTCTGCTGTCTGATATTCTTGGAACCGATGAGGATGTGATTTACAAGGATATTGAAAGCCAGGTAGAGCGGAGCCTTCTTGGAAAAGCCATAGGGAAGCTGAGCAAAAGAGAACAGACCATTGTAAGGCTGCGGTTTGGCATTAATATGCCAGACGGGCGGGAAAAAACACAGAAAGAGGTGGCGGATCTTCTTGGGATTTCCCAGTCCTATATTTCCAGATTAGAGAAAAAAATCATGAAGAGGCTGAAGAAAGAAATTGTGCGGTATGAGTAGGCCTTTCTTTTTTTGCCTTTCTTATTGATAAAAACCGGATTAAGAGATATTTTGATCGATGCCCGGCAGAAGATGATTTCCGCTCCATGAACGGACAGATTGAATATCTGCTGACAGAATGTGTGAAATACAGAAAAAAACATAAGACAAAGGAGGAAGGATGATCAACAGGCACTTGGGGCAGATGCCATTGTCTGGGTGAGATATTCCTCCGCCTCTGTCACACAGGGGGCAGCAGAAATTATGGCTTATGGAACTGCGGTGAAATTCAGGTAGAGAAAGATCGTGCCTGGTGAATGAGAGAAAGGGACGGCTGCATGAAGTAACATTTAGAAATGTACATTTCCTGCAGCCGTCCTTTTTAGAGGTTGAATTCTTTAAATAATTTTTGCTGGTATAGTTTGTCCGAGACTGATTTTACCATATCATCTGTCCGTCCAAGGCTGATAAGCTTTTGATTTAACTGATTTACGCGGTTTTCACCTTGCACAGCTCCAATTTTCTTTTGTGCTTCCAGCTCATCTTTCATTAATTCTTCTAATGCTTTGCACATAGCATCACCTTCCTTCTCAAATAGTTTTAGATTCGCTTTTACGATAATATCCATTACAGATTCGTAAAGGGTGTCTTTTTTGTGCTTTTTATATTCGTTAAATAAATCCTGTATTTCGTCTATATTTTTTAAATGATTGGTCAGATTTCGTAACCACAGATTTTCTTTTTGAGAAAGCTTTGAGGTTACAATAATTTGAATTGGAAGAGGAGCTCCGATTATATAATAAATGCCCGCCTCCATTTCCATTGTTTGATAGTTATGGGTTTTCTTTAGGTGCAGGATTAATTTTCTGGGATAAGACCCACATACAAAAGTAATTGTCAAATCGTGAAATTTTATAGTATCGGCTAACCGTGTGTCAGACTTGTAAAAACAGGCATATCCATAAATTTTATAAAAATCATCAATGTTTAAATAGTCACCAGGAGATTTATATTCAATAATATTATGCTTCCTGAATATTCTGCCAATATTTTTATGTAATGCCTGATCAGAATCTTTTTTTATTAAGATATCTATCTGCATAGGTTTTGTTCCAAGCAGATGCTCTGGTGTAAAGGTCAAATGTCTGGCTTCTTCCCCAAACTCAATTTGTATTCCTGCAACAAAGGCTGGATGCCACTGTAGCTTGTTTTTGGCATTCTGGCAGGGAGCAGTTTCAGTGCAATTTTCTTTTATCTGTTTTTCTTTCATTAAGAACCTCCTTTATTTTACTTTCAGAGATTCCTGTTTTTCGGAATCTCCAGCTTCTTATGGGAAATGCTTGAATTTTCCGAAATAAGAATTGAAAATAGATTGGCTGAGCCAATAGATAATAAGAAAAATAATGCTTTTTCATGATTTTATCACAGTATCTATGAAAAAGAAAGAGATTTTTCTTGATTTTGATATTTTTGATATAGATTTGGAAAATAAAAATCTCTCATACAGCTCAAGTGTTGAAGACACAGAATTGTATGAGAGATTTTCGGCATTCTTTATTTCATGCACCGGCAGATTTCTTCCTTGACCTGCAGCACAATTTTTGCCAGTTCTTCTATCCGTTCATCTGACATTCTGGCAATGGGGGCAGAGATAGAAAAGGCATATTTCGGACGTCCTTTGTAGTCCGGGATGCTCACTGCGATGCAGCGGACACCAAGCTCATTTTCTTCGTCATCTAAAGCATAACCTTTTGTGCTTACCTCTTTTATTTTTTCTAAAAATTGGGTATAATCAATAATAGTATGAGGCGTCAGTTTCTTGATATCGCTGTCATTCCAAATTGTCTGAATCCGTGCGGGATCCATATCTGCCATCATGGCTTTTCCAACACCGGAGCAGTACAGCGGAATGCGGTTTCCTACTTTGGATACCATGCGGATGGAGTTTTGCTGGGATTCTTCTTTGCAGATATAGACGGCATCAAGACCATCTAACTGGACAAAGTGTACTGTTTCCCCAATCTCTGCCGAAAGTTTTCTCAGGCAGGGGCGAACTGTGTCAAGGATGTCAATGTGACTGAGAAGTTTGTTGGAAAGATTCAGGAGTTTAAAGGAGAGGGCATACTTTCCGGTCTCACTGTCCTGTTTCACATATTCCATATACATCAATGAGCTTAGCAGCCGGTGAACGGTACTTTTATTCAAATCCAGATGGCTGCACAGTTCGGCAAGGGTTACCGGACCGGTTTCAGCCAGGATTTCCATGACCAGGAATAAACGGTCTGCCACCTGTATGGGATTTTTATTTTCCATAATGCGTCTCCTTATCTGTTTTACATTGCATAATCATACAGCCGTAATTGTAGCACGTTCCGAAGAAAGTGGCAATAGGGAGAAAGAAAGGGGATTTTTTGTAGATTTTTCTGACTTTCTCTTGACATTTAAGAAAGCAGTAGTATAATGCAAATTAAAGATATCACATTACGAAATAGCGTTTTATAATGCGGAACGGTTTCTATAACGAAAGAATTCAAGGAGGATTTGTGAAGATGAGCACAGTAGCAGAAAAAATTGCAGGATTTGGGGTAGTGCCAGTTGTTGTATTAGACGATGTAAAAGATGCAGCACCTCTGGCAAAAGCACTGGTAGAAGGTGGCCTTCCATGTGCAGAAGTAACTTTCCGTACAGCAGCAGCAGAGGAATCTATCAGAATCATGGCAACAGAATATCCTGATATGTTTGTTGGAGCAGGTACTGTTCTGACTATTGAACAGGTTGATCGTGCAGTAGCAGCAGGAGCTAAATTTATTGTAAGCCCTGGATTTGACCCTGAAATCGTAGATTACTGCCTGGAAAAAGAGATTCCTGTATTCCCAGGATGTATCACACCATCAGAAGTAGCACAGGCTGTTAAGAGAGGATTAAAAGTAGTAAAATTCTTCCCGGCAGAACAGTTCGGCGGAGTAGCTACAATCAAAGCTATGGCAGCTCCATATGTAGGACTGAAATTCATGCCTACAGGCGGTGTAAGTGCTAAGAATCTGGAAAGCTATTTAAGCTGTGACAAAATTATTGCATGCGGCGGAAGCTGGATGGTAAAAGGTGATTTAGTAAAAGCCGGAAAATTTGATGAAATCAAAAACCTTACTGAAGAAGCTGTAAAATTAGCTGCTTCCATCAGAAATAAATAAAAATACCAGAATAAGAGGAGAATAAGAAAATGGCAAAGAAAGTAATTACATTTGGTGAAATTATGTTAAGACTGGCTCCAGAAGGATATTATCGTTTTGTACAGGCTGATACCTTTGGAGCAACCTACGGCGGTGGAGAAGCAAACGTAGCAGTATCTTTAGCAAACTACGGTTTTGATGCAAAATTCGTTACAAAACTTCCAAAACACGAAATTGGACAGGCTGCAATCAACTCCCTGAGAAAATACGGTGTTGATACAACTGATATTGTTCGTGGTGGTGACCGTGTAGGTATCTACTTCCTGGAAAAAGGTGCTTCCCAGAGACCATCCAAAGTTATCTATGACCGTGCAGGATCTTCTATCGCAACAGCTTCCAGAGAAGACTTTGACTGGAAAAACATTTTCGATGGTGCTGAATGGTTCCATTTCACAGGTATCACACCAGCATTAAATGATGAAGTAGCTGCTATCTGCTTGGATGCTTGTAAAGCTGCAAAAGAAGCAGGTCTTACTATTTCCTGTGACTTAAACTACAGAAACAAACTGTGGTCCAAAGAAAAAGCAGGACAGGTTATGGGTGAAATCTGCAAATACGTAGACGTATGTATTGCAAACGAAGAAGATGCTGCTGACGTATTCGGAATCAAAGCTGCAAACACAGACGTTACTACAGGTACTGTAAACCATGAAGGATACAAAGATGTTGCAAAACAGTTAGCTGACCGTTTCGGATTCCAGAAAGTTGCTATTACTCTTCGTGAATCTTTATCTGCAAATGATAACAACTGGTCTGCTATGTTATATGATGGAACTGACTACTACTTCAGCAAAAAATACAAAATGCACATTGTTGACCGTGTAGGTGGCGGTGACTCCTTCGGCGGCGGATTAATCTGTGCATGCTTAAACGGATATGATGCTCAGTCTACCATTGAATTTGCAGTAGCTGCATCCTGCCTGAAACATTCTATCGAAGGCGACTTCAACATGGTTTCCATGGACGAAGTTTCTAAACTGGCAGGCGGAGACGGTTCAGGCCGTGTTCAGAGATAATTTGTTGTAAATGCCAACCCTTATTGCCATTAGGGAACATTTTCATACATGGAGCCTGGACATAGATTCAGGCTCTGCATTCCTTCCAATCATATAAATTGAGTGTTTTCAAGCCCTCTGGATTCATAGGATATATAAAACTATGAATCCAGGGGGATTTTTTATGCGGATTTGTGAACTGAGACAAAAGGAAGTGGTGAATATCTGTTCCTGCAGGACTCTTGGCTGTCCTCTGGACATTGAATTTAATCCAAGGACAGGATGTGTGGAAGCTATGATTGTACCTGTTCCGGGGAAAATGTGCGGACTCTTTGGACCTGCCACGGAGTATGTCATTCCGTTTTCTTGTGTCCGGCAGATTGGAGAGGATATCATTCTGGTAGAAATTCAGGAAGAAAAGTGCATAAAAAAAGAATAAGAACAACTTGTGAATACATGCATACAAGTTGTAAAATAAAAGATAGAAAAAGGAGGTGGAATATGACACAGGAAAACGGAAAAACAAAATATTATGCCCTTATGGAAGAACTGAAAGATTCTATATTAAGGGGAAAAATAAAAGCAGGAGAAAAACTCCCATCAGAAAACCAGCTTTCCGCCCAATACCATATCAGCCGCCATACCGTAAGAAAAGCTCTTTCGATCTTAATTCAGGAAGGCTATATTGTGGCAGAACACGGAAGAGGAACGTTTTGTTCAGAGCGCATGTGTCATTTGAAGCAGTCCAAGAATATTGCAGTCATTACCACCTATATCTCTGACTACATCTTTCCAAGGCTCATACAAGGGATGGATAAGGTACTGACAGAGAACGGATACAGCATTATTCTGAAAAATACAGCCAACAGCAGAAGTAAAGAGGCAAAGGTTCTGGAAGATATTCTTACGAAAGATATTGACGGGCTGATCATTGAGCCAAGTAAAAGCCAGATTTTATGCCGGCATACCAACTTGTATGCTTTGCTGGATCAGTATCAGATTCCCTATGTGTTTATCCAGGGCGTATATTCCCAGATGACGGATAAACCGCATATTCTCATGGATGACTGCCAGGGAGGATATCTGGTGACGAAATATTTGCTGGAAATGGGGCATAGAAATCTGATCGGTATTTTTAAGGCCGATGATTTTCAGGGGAAGGAGCGTCACAAAGGGTATGTGAAAGCACTTCAGGAAGCAGGATTTTCCTATGATCCGGACCGTGTGGTGTGGTTTCATACGGAAGACCGGAAACGGAAACCAGCATTGGCGGTGAAACAGATGATGGAACAGCAGATGAAAATAGATGGGATTGTGTGTTACAATGACCAGATTGCAGTGGAAGTAATCCGGGCATTAAAAGATTTTGGAAAACGTGTTCCGGAAGATATTTCGGTGACAGGCTATGATAATTCCTTTATGGCAGCCGGAGACTTGAAGCTGACCACCATTGCCCATCCCCAGGAAAAATTAGGAGAAATGGCAGCAGAGCTGCTGCTGGAAAAAATCAGGGAAATACCGGAAGAAAAAAGTCAGATACAAAGACTGATTCAGCCGGAATTAATAAAAGGAAATTCTGTTATCAGACGGAATTCCTGAATAAAGAATAGGAAACAGGAGGAAGAAAGAAATGTTAGAAGAACTGAAAAAAGCAGTGTATGAGGCAAATATGCTTCTGCCAAAATACGGACTGGTGACCTTTACCTGGGGAAATGTAAGCCAGATTGACAGAGAGACAGGATATTTTGCAATTAAACCAAGTGGTGTGGATTATGATAAGCTGACACCGGAAGACATGGTTATTATGGATCTTGAGGGAAATAAAATCGAAGGAAGATACAATCCTTCTTCTGATACTCCGACTCATATTGAGCTGTACAAAGCCTTTCCAAACATTGGCGGTGTGGTACATACCCACTCCTCCTGGGCAACAAGCTGGGCACAGGCAGGAAGAGGAATTCCATGCTACGGGACTACCCATGCTGATTATATGTATGGAGAAATTCCCTGCGTGAGATGCCTGACAAAAGAAGAAATTGAAGGTGCTTATGAGAAGAATACAGGACTTCTCATTGCAGATTATTTCAAAGAGAAAGACTATGAGGCCGTTCCGGCAGTGCTTTGCAAAAATCATGGTCCTTTCACCTGGGGCAAGGACGGACATGAGGCAGTACACAATGCTGTTGTCCTGGAAGAAGTGGCAAAAATGGCTGCACGCTGCGAGATGATCCTGCCAAAGGTACAGCCAGCCCCACAGGAGCTGCAGGATAAACATTATTACAGAAAACATGGAGCAAATGCGTATTACGGACAGAAAACAGAATAAAATGGGATTCTGACAGGAAAATGGAGAAAATTAGTTCGGATTGCTTTTTCCGGGATTTCTGGTGTATAATGAGAAAAAACAGAACAGGAAAGGGCTTGTAGAATGATAGAATTGTTCATTGGAATTATGATTCCCTTTTTGGGAACTGCACTGGGAGCAGGATGCGTCTTCTTTATGAAACGGGAAATCAAACCTTTGGTGCAGAAAGGTCTTCTGGGATTTGCTTCCGGTGTCATGGTGGCAGCTTCTGTGTGGTCTCTTCTCATACCGGCCATGGATATGTCGGAAACTATGGGGAAATTTGCCTTTGTGCCTGCGGCAGTGGGTTTCCTATTAGGAATTCTATTTTTGCTGGCTATGGACCGTCTTGTGCCTCATTTGCATTTGGGAAATGATACACCGGAGGGAAGAAAGAGCAGTCTGAAGAAAACCACCATGCTGGTGCTGGCCGTGACTCTCCATAATATTCCGGAAGGAATGGCAGTAGGTGTGGTGTTTGCCGGAATGCTGGCAGAGAATACACAGATTACCCTGGCAGCCGCCATGGCACTGTCACTTGGAATTGCCATTCAAAATTTTCCGGAAGGTGCAGTGATTTCTCTTCCGCTTAGGAGTGAGGAGGGAATGGGAAAAGGAAAGGCCTTCTTATACGGAGCTGGTTCCGGAATTGTAGAGCCGGCGGCAGCCCTCATTACGATTTGGCTGTTCCGCTTCATTGAACCATTGCTTCCTTACCTTTTAGCATTTGCAGCAGGAGCCATGATTTATGTGGTGGTGGAAGAACTGATCCCGGAAGCCAGTGAGGGAGAGCACAGTAATATCGGAACCATTGGATTTGCGGCAGGATTTGTGCTGATGATGGTTCTGGATGTGGCTCTTGGATAAAGTGGAGTAAAATAGGAGAGAAAAGCAGTTGCTTTTCTCTTTTTTTTGTGTTATGATAGCCACATAATAAGAATACCCCCCTGGGGTGTAGGGAGAAGATAATATGAAAGCAGATAAAACAAAAATAAACCGGCTGCTGAAAACAGCCAGAGGCCAGATTGATGGGATTCTCAGGATGGTAGAAGAAGACCGGTATTGTATGGATATTTCCCAGCAGCTTATGGCTACAGAAGCGATTTTAAACAGAGCCAATAAGGAAATCCTCACAGCACATCTGAAAAGCTGTGTTACCAATGCAAAAACAGATGCAGAGAGAGAAGAAAAGGTGGATGAACTGGTGGCAATGCTGGGCAAAATATTGTAGGAAGGAGAGAGAACAGGGAGATGAAAGAAAAATTTGATGTGACAGGAATGACCTGCTCGGCCTGCTCTTCCAGGGTGGAGAAATGTGTCAGGAAGCTGGAGGGGGTAGAAGAAGTAAGTGTAAATCTCCTTACCAACAGTATGCAGGTGGAATATGATGATGCGGTGCTAAAGGAGCAGGGAATCATAGATGCTGTGGTTCATGCAGGCTACGGTGCCAGTCCGGCCGGCGGCAGTGCTTCTGGAATGATGACAGGGGGAATGTCCGGAAGTCAGACCGTGCAGAAGCAGGAAAGTCAGAAAAATCCGGTGCAGGAGCATCTGGAATATATGAAAAAGCGGACTTTTTGGTCCTTTGTATTCCTGATACCTCTGATGTATGTGTCCATGGGGCATATGGTGGGAGCACCACTTCCGGGATTTCTCCATGGTACGGTAAATGCGGTGGCCTTTGCCATGACACAGTTTCTGCTGTGCCTGCCTGTGCTGTATATTAACCGTGCTTATTTTACAAAGGGATTTAGCACATTATTCCACGGTGCCCCCAATATGGATACGCTGATTGCTGTGGGTTCTGCGGCTTCTCTGGTGTATGGAGTATTTGCCATTTACCGTATGGGGCATGGGCTTGGAGTTCAGGATATGGAACTGGTAGAACGGTATCTCCATGATCTGTATTTTGAATCCGCTGTGATGATTCTGGCGTTGATCAACATAGGAAAATATCTGGAAGCACGCTCAAAGGGAAAAACAAGCCAGGCTCTTCAGAAATTAATGGATATGGCACCAAAGACTGCTTTTGTGGAGCGGGATGGTACGGTGGTAGAAATTCCGGCAGAAGAAATCCTTGCAGGGGATATTCTCCAGGTGAAACCGGGAAGCAGTGTACCGGCAGACGGTGTAGTCATAGAAGGCAGTACAAGCATTGACCAGGCTGCCATTACGGGAGAAAGTATTCCAGTACAGAAAGAGGTGGGAGACCAGGTGATTGCTGCCACCATGAATAAAACAGGATTTTTCAGGATGAGAGCAGCAAAGGTAGGAAAAGACACCACCTTTTCTCAGATTATCCGGCTGGTGGAGGATGCCAGTGCAAGCAAAGCTCCCATTGCCAAGATGGCAGACAAGATTGCCGGTGTTTTTGTCCCAATTGTTATGACCATTGCCCTGCTTACAGGAATCGGCTGGGTGATTGGAGGGGCAGAATTTGAATTTGCTTTGTCCTGTGCGATTTCGGTACTGGTGATTTCCTGTCCCTGTGCACTTGGACTTGCCACACCGGTTGCCATCATGGTAGGAACAGGAAAGGGAGCCGAAAACGGAATCTTGATTAAATCAGGGGAAGCCCTGGAAGTGACACACAGTATCCAGAGTGTTGTGCTGGATAAGACAGGAACGATCACTCAGGGAAAACCAGTGGTGACGGATGTACAGACCTTCGGCATATCAGAGCAGGAACTTTTGAAGATTGCAGCAGCCTTAGAGAAGAAAAGCGAGCACCCTCTGGCAGAAGCAGTGCTTTTAAAAGCGGAAGAAGCACACTTGGAACTTCCTGAGGCAGAAGAGTTCCAGGCTGTACCGGGAAAAGGAATTCAGGCGAAAATCCATGGAAGCTGGTATTATGCAGGAAATCAGAAATTTATGGAAGAATTGCAGATAGACTGCAAGAAAGTCGTTCCTAAGATGGAACAGTTATCAGAAGAAGGGAAGACACCGCTTCTGTTTGCAGGAGAAGGGAAGATTCTCGGTGTAATCGGAGCTGCTGATATTGTGAAACCTACCAGTGCTCAGGCAATCCGGGAGTTGAAAAAATTGGGAATTCAGGTTATCATGCTAACAGGTGATAATGAAAAGACAGCAAGGGCTATTCAGAAGCAGCTTGACATTGATACCGTGATTGCAGAGGTTCTTCCACAGGATAAAGAAAAGGAAGTTGCAAGGCTTCAGGAATCAGGAAAAACGGTTGCCATGGTAGGAGACGGAATCAATGATGCACCGGCTCTGGCACGGGCAGATGTGGGAATCGCCATTGGAGCAGGAACCGATGTTGCCATAGAAAGTGCAGATATTGTACTGATGAAAAACGATCTGCTGGATGTAGTGACAGCCGTAGGACTCAGCAAAGCTGTGATCCGCAATATCAAGCAAAATTTGTTCTGGGCATTTTTCTATAATGCCTGTGGAATTCCTTTAGCAGCGGGATTACTGTACCCTGCTTTTGGATGGAAATTAAGCCCCATGTTCGGGGCAGCAGCTATGAGTCTCAGCAGTCTTTTTGTGGTATCTAATGCCCTCCGCCTGAGGTTTTTCCATGTTTTGAAAAAACCGGAAGCAGGAAGGGAGGAAACAATGGTGCAGGCAGAAGAGACTGTTTCAGATATAGAAGGAAAAGAAGACAAGGAGGAAAAAAATATGTTTACCATGAAAATCGAAGGCATGATGTGCCCACACTGCCAGGCAGCAGTGACAAAAGCGTTAAATGCACTGGAAGGTGTAAAAGCAGAGGTGAATCTGGAAAAGAAAGAAGCCTATGTTGAGGCAGCCGAAGGGGTGACAAAAGAAGCATTAACAGAGGCAGTGACAGAAGCAGGATATGAAGTGATTTCTGTAGAATAAGACAACAGGGAAGGGAGTAAGCAGATGATCCGGGTAGGAATGGGATATGATGTACACAAATTAACAGAAGGCAGAGACTTGATTTTAGGAGGCGTGAAGATTCCATGGGACAAAGGTCTTTTGGGACATTCAGATGCAGATGTGGTGGTTCATGCCATTATGGATGCTCTATTGGGGGCAGCGGCTCTTCGTGATATCGGAAGACATTTTCCGGACACAGACCCTCAGTACAAAGGAATTTCCAGTATTAAGCTTTTGAAACATGTGGGAAAGCTTCTGGAAGAGAATATGTATGTGATCAATAATATTGACGCAACGATCATTGCCCAGAAGCCGAAGCTTCTCCCTTATATTGACACCATGATCGAAAATGTCGCAGAGGCATTGCATCTGGATGTGAATCAGGTAAATATTAAGGCAACTACAGAGGAAGGGCTTGGATTTACCGGAAGTATGGAGGGAATCTCCTCCCAGGCCATCTGTGCACTGACCCACGTGCAGGATTTTGCTATGGATGACAGAATGCCGCAAGCCTGCTCAGGCTGCTGCGGAAAGTAAGCAGAGAATAGAAAGATAAATGTTGGAAAAACCGGTTTCTCGTGGAAAAGAGAGCCGGTTTTCTTGCTTTTCTTTTCCGGCAAGGCTATAATGAAAGACAGGTTTGTGAAACAACAGAAAGAATAAGGAGAAATAAACATGAGTATATTAAATGTGCAGAACCTTTCCCACGGTTTTGGAGACCGGGCAATCTTCCAGGATGTGTCTTTCCGTCTGCTGAAGGGAGAACATATCGGGCTGGTAGGTGCTAACGGTGAAGGAAAATCTACGTTTATGAATATTATTACCGGAAAGCTGATGCCAGATGAAGGGAAAATCGAATGGGCAAAAAATGTGAGAGTCGGCTACCTGGATCAGCATACGGTTCTGGAAAAAGGGATGACCATCCGGGATGTGCTGAAATCTGCCTTTGCATGGCTTTTTGAGATGGAGGAGCAGATGAACGCCATCTGTGACCGTATGGGGGAGGCGTCTCCGGAGGAACTGGAAAACATGATGGAAGAACTGGGAACCATTCAGGATATGCTCACAGTTCATGATTTCTATATCATTGATTCCAAGGTGGAGGAAGTAGCAAGAGCCCTGGGGCTTACAGCAATCGGACTGGATAAAGATGTGACGGATTTAAGCGGCGGTCAGAGAACCAAAATCCTTCTTGGAAAGCTGCTTCTGGAAAAGCCGGATATTTTGCTTTTAGACGAGCCCACCAACTATCTGGATGTGGAGCATATCGAATGGCTGAAACGATATCTTCAGGAATATGAGAATGCCTTCATTCTGATTTCCCATGATATTCCATTCCTGAACAGTGTGGTAAACCTGATCTATCATATGGATAATCAGGAACTGAACCGGTATGTAGGGGATTATGATCATTTCCAGGAAGTTTATGCAGTGAAGAAAGCCCAGCTGGAGGCGGCATATAACCGGCAGCAGCAGGAAATCAGTGAATTAAAAGATTTTGTGGCAAGAAATAAAGCAAGAGTAGCTACCAGGAATATGGCTATGTCCAGGCAGAAAAAGCTGGATAAGATGGATGTGATTGAACTGGCTAAAGAGAAACCAAAGCCGGAATTTCATTTTAAGACAGCCAGAACACCAAGCCGTTTTGTGGTGGAAACAGAAGATCTGGTCATCGGTTATGAGGAACCTCTGTCAAAGCCGCTGGCGTTTCGTGTGGAGCGTGGAGACAAGATTGTCCTTACCGGGGCAAACGGAATCGGAAAAACCACACTGCTGAAGAGTATTTTAGGATTGATTCCTCCGATTTCCGGAAAAGTACAGTTGGGAGATTATCTGGAAATCGGCTATTTTGAACAGGAAATGGCACCGGGAAATAAAAATACCTGTATTCAGGAAATCTGGGATGTGTTCCCATCTTATACCCAGTATGAGGTGCGGGCTGCTCTGGCAAAATGCGGTCTCACTACCAAACATATTGAAAGTCTGGTACGTGTGTTAAGCGGAGGAGAGCAGGCAAAGGTAAGGCTATGTAAGATTATCAATACAGAGACCAATGTGTTGATTTTAGACGAGCCTACGAACCATCTGGATGTGGAAGCAAAAGAAGAGTTAAAGAGAGCTTTACAGGAATATAAAGGAACCATTCTGATGGTATGCCATGAGCCGGAGTTCTATGAAGGCCTGGCTACCCAGGTGTGGGACTGTACTTCCTGGACCACCAGGATTTAGTGAGAGATTACTTTATTGTGAAAGAGCAAATGAAGTAGATAGAAATAAAAGCTTCAAAAGATATCCATAAAAATGAGGAATATCAGATATAATCAAAAAATATGCAGGAAATAAAAAATAAACTTGCAAAATAGAAAAGATGGTTTTATAATACAAACCATGAAAAGGAAATGAATTCTTTAAAATAACATTCAGCAGGAGGAACGGTCATGTCATATGTAGATGAGGTTATTGAATCAGTAGTGAAAAGAAATCCGGGAGAGGCTGAGTTTCATCAGGCAGTAAAAGAAGTTCTGGATTCCCTGAGACCAGTTGTTGAAGCCAACGAAGAAAAATATCGCCAAGAAGCTCTTTTAGAGCGTCTGGTTGAACCGGAGCGTATTATCATGTTCCGTGTTCCATGGGTAGATGATGAGGGCAAGGTACAGGTAAATAAAGGTTACCGTGTACAGTTTAACAGTGCAATCGGACCATATAAGGGCGGTTTAAGACTCCATCCATCTGTAAACCTGAGTATCATCAAATTCCTGGGATTTGAGCAGATTTTCAAGAACTCACTGACCGGACTTCCAATCGGAGGCGGCAAGGGTGGTTCTGATTTTGATCCAAAAGGAAAATCAGACCGTGAAGTAATGGCATTCTGCCAGAGCTTTATGACAGAATTATACCGTCACATCGGTGCAGATACGGATGTACCTGCCGGTGATATCGGTGTTGGTGCAAGAGAAATCGGATACTTGTTCGGACAGTATAAGAGAATCCGTGATGTTTACGAAGGCGTTCTTACAGGAAAAGGTCTGACTTACGGTGGTTCCCTGGTAAGAACACAGGCTACAGGATACGGACTTTTGTACCTTACAGAAGAACTGTTAAAACTCAACGGAAAAGAACTGTCAGGCAAGACAGTAGCAGTATCCGGAGCAGGAAATGTAGCTACTTATGCAATTGAGAAAGCATATCAGTTAGGAGCAAAACCAGTGACCTGTACAGATTCCACAGGCTGGGTATATGATCCAGAAGGCATTGATTTGGCTGCGTTGAAAGAAATCAAAGAAGTAAAACGTGCCCGCCTGTCTGAGTACACCAAATACAGACCAAACGCTGAATATCACGAAGGAAAAGGCGTATGGAGCGTAAAATGTGATATTGCACTGCCATGTGCTACACAGAATGAGCTTACTCTTGAAGATGCAAAACTGTTAGTGCAGAACGGATGCTTTGCAGTATGTGAAGGTGCGAATATGCCTACTACTCTGGAAGCTACCAAATACTTACAGGACAACGGCATTATCTTCGCACCGGGAAAAGCTGCCAATGCAGGTGGTGTAGCCACCTCTGCTCTGGAAATGTCTCAGAACAGCGAGCGTTTAAGCTGGAGCTTTGAAGAAGTAGATGCCAAACTTCAGGGAATCATGGTAAACATCTGCCACAATATGGTGGATGCTGCTAAGAAATACGGATTTGAAGGCAACTATGTAGTAGGAGCTAATGCAGCAGGATTTGAGAAAGTTGCAGAAGCTATGCTGGCACAGGGCGTCTGCTAAAAAATAGAATAAAAGAAAAGTGCTCCCACAGAGATTGTTATAAATTTCTGTGGGAGTTTTTGTGTTTACATTGTTTTTTTGGAGAATGTAAATTTAAGCTGTGATGAACTAGAACAATGTGATAAGATGAAGTTAGAAATGTAGAACATAGGGAAAACACAACTTTTCAGGAGAAGGATCTATTTGAAGATGAGGAGGGATTTATACGGAAAAATTTTTCTTATTCTTACTAATTATTTTAGCTTTCGATACATTAGAAAACATTTTGCTATAAATATAAATCCCAAATTAGTAAAAGCAGCAGCGGTTGTTTCATTGATTTTAGGGGTAATAATATTGCTGATTATGATTGTTATGTTTATGAGTGTTATTTTGCAAGGCTGAAGTTTCGTGATACAGAGTAAAAAAATGAAATGTTCGGAGGTGTTAGCATGAAAAATTGGACTCATATCTTGAAAAAATAATATTTCAACTTATAAAACAGCATTGCAGCAGCAGATGCCTCCTGTTCCAATATTCTTTCGGTTGAAAATCTTGTTTTGTGATTTTTAGCCTACCTTTTCACAGGCACGAATAGGTGGGCTTTAATTAATTCTGAAATTACACCTACTTATTTTGAAGACAAATAGGCTGCTGAAATTTTGGAATTTGGTCTACCATAATATAATTATAGTCTGGCCGATAAAATTCCAAACGCTATCAATGCTTTCTACCGATGCCGGCACAACTTTTTTCGGATGAAAGCATTGATTTTTCAAGGTGTAGCACACCAAACGGTGTGAGAAGTCTGAGTTTACAAAATTTGGATTTCAAAGCACAATACCGTTTCTTTTGTCTGAAGAGTCCAATCCTGCCATACCTGTGAGATATAGACAGGTGGTTTGTAGTTCGTCCCAGAAGCCTTTATAGAGGTTGTGAAGTGCTGGGCAGACGTACCGATTCTATTGTCCTGTGTACGCTGAAACATGACAGCATACAGACCGGCTTCCATCCGGGCATTTCCTGCATTCTGTTTTACTTTGCGGAACAAGCAATCCGGCTGAATGTGTTCTGCATCATTGCTGATTACACCCAGATGATAACCATAGGTGAGGTAATCTACCTGCAGAGGTGTTCCTGGCTGGGGAATAGGAACCGTATGAAGCCAGCTTCCTTTATCTTTCCGCTGGAACAATACATTTTCTCCATGTGTGTTCCAGGAATCCATTAATGCTGTCAGTTCATCCAGGTAGGATAAGGTGTCCTGCATTGCCACAATTTTTTCTTTTAATTGCTGTGTCTGCGTGCGGTACGCATGTAGAGTTTCCTTACGGTCATTGGAATTCATAAGAGTTTTAATTTCTTCCAGGGACATTCCAGTGGATTGGAGTGCCTTTAACATATCCATTTTTCGATATTGATTCATTCCGTAGAGCCGGTAGTGATTCTCTAAAACACGTTCCGGTTTCAGTAAACCGATTTCATCGTAAAAAAATAGTGTGCGTTTTTCAACATGGCACAGTTTGGCAAATTCTGCAGTTGTCATTAACCCATCTTTGTTCATAGAAATATTCCTCTTGACTATTCCCTAACGTTATACTTTATAATGCGGATTATACAAGAATAAGGAGGTTTTGTAAATGGATATGTTAAAAGATTCCTGTAAAAAAAGTCTCGTTGTATTTTCCATACCGATGATTCTCAGCCTTCTGACCCAGCAGTTTTACAATATATGTGATACGTTGATTGTTGGCAGATTGCTAGGAGCAGATATGCTATCTGCAGTTGGGAATGCAGGTACTATTATCAATATCACTACGATTGTGTGCGGTGGTTTTGAATTGGGAGGACAGATGCTTTTTTCTGAAGCCGTGGGACGGAAAAATTATGGTGTGATAAAAAAAGGTGTGTGCCAGATGCTGATTTTCAGTACTTTTACAGCAGTGCTCATCAGCACTGGGGCGATTTTTTTTAGAAATGAAATTTTTTCTGCAATTCGACTTCCAGAAGAACTCTATGCGGCAACTGGGCGTTATTTTGTCCTTTATATGGCAGGGATTCTTTTTCTGTTTCTTCAATCTATCAGTAATTCCGCAATTTTGGCTATGGGAGATTCAAAAAGCATTCTGATTCTTTCCGCAGCCAGCAGTGTGATAAATATTGTTCTGGATTACTGCTTCATACGCTTTTGGGGTATGGGAACAGAGGGTGCAGCCCTTGCAAGTGTAATTGCTCAGATGGCAGGAATGACGGGAAGTGGATATATTTTAAGAAAAAGATTGAAGACGCTTCCAGAAGATCAGGAACCAGTGTCCAAGGGTCTTCTCATGAGAATTCTGGGAATTTCCATTCCGTCTATGTTTCAGCAGTTTGCCCTTACTTTTGGCGGAGCCTTGATGCAGACGCTTATTAATTCTTTTGGGACAGAGATTTCCAATGGTTATGTGGTGGTGCAGGGAGTTACTTCTTTTGGACTGATGCCGGTGATTGGCCTTGCCCAGAGTTTGTCTGTGTTTGGCTCAGCCAATCGTGGTGCTATGCAGTATAAGCGAATTGGAGAAGCTACAAGGTTTGTTATGGTTCTGACTATTGGTTACATTGTGATTATGGATGCAGTTTTCCTATGGAAGCCCGGAAGTGTGGTGTCTCTGTTTCTGAAAGAAGCAGAATGTCCGGAAGGATTTCTTTTTGCCTGTCATTATTTGTCCTATTCTGTTTTGGCTTACCTGCTCACAGGAGTGGAATATTTAATGGAAAGCCTACTCCGGGGATTTGGAAGAATGAAACTGTTTCTTATGACAACCTTGGTATTTCTGGTTTTGAATATAGGACTTGCATGGATACTGGCAGAAATTTTGGGAACCAACGCTATATGGATCAGCAATATGACGGGCAGGCTGGCAGTAGCAATTCTTTCCTCGGCTTTGATGGTATATGTTTATTGCAAAGAGAAAAAAATATACATTGACAAATCCCTCATTTATGAATAAACTAAGAAGAGATAAGAAAAAGCGAAGAACGGAAAGAGTATCAGAGTTTTTCTTTTTCAGAGAGGGACAGTCACCGGCTGAAAGCTGTCTCAAAAGAAATCTGAGAAGGTGCATCCGGGAGCTGATTCGGTGACTATTTGATTCTTATGCAGATATCAGGTATAGCCGGATACGCAGAACCAGCGTTATGGGAAATGAGTGGAAAGCATAGTTATGCTTTCAAGTAGAGTGGAACCACGGAATTATTTCGCCTCTATGTTGTAGAAATGCAGCATAGAGGTTTTTCTTTTGAAGAATCAGTAGAAAGGAAGTGTGACATGGGATTTATTGCTCATATTAAGGAAGAGTTTCAGGTGATTCAGGAGCGGGACCCGGCAATCAAGACTCCATTAGAAGTTTTGCTGTACCCCAGCTTTCGTGTTATGATACAATACAGAAAAGCACATAAATTATATGAAAAAGGCCACTATTTTCTTGCACGGTGGATTTCCCAGAGAGCTGCCAGAAAAACAGGAATTGAGATTCATCCGGGGGCGACCATAGGAAAAGGGTTGTTTATTGACCATGGTTCGGGTGTAATTATCGGGGAAACCACCATTATCGGAGATAATGTCACTCTGTATCAGGGTGTGACCTTAGGCGGAACCGGAAAGGAGACAGGAAAGCGTCATCCGACTTTGAAGGACAATGTCATGGTCAGTGCAGGAGCAAAGATTCTTGGTTCTTTTACCATTGGAGAAAATTCCAAGATTGGTGCCGGAAGCGTGGTGCTGGAGGAGGTTCCTCCTAATTGTACGGTGGTCGGTGTTCCGGGCCGAGTGGTGAAAAAGGAAAACCAGAAGGTGCCAAGAGTGGATATGGATCAGGTACATCTGCCGGATCCGACACTGGATGATATTCATTATCTCCAGAGAGAAAATGAACAGCTTCGCTCAGAACTTCAGAAGATGAATTATGAGTTAAAGGATATGCAGGAAAGAGAAGCAAAATGCCGCAGGGCAAGAGAACTTGCAGAACAGAATATGAAAAAGGAGCAAAGAGAAGATGAAAATTTATAACACCTTGACAAAAAGAAAAGAAGAATTCATTCCTTTAGAAGAAGGAAAAGTAAAAATGTATGTTTGCGGACCTACGGTCTACAATTTTATTCACATTGGAAATGCAAGACCTATGATCGTGTTTGACACAGTCCGCCGCTACATGGAATACAAAGGATATGAGGTAAACTATGTGTCCAACTTCACAGATGTGGATGATAAAATCATTGCAAAAGCAGTGGAAGAGGGTGTAAGTTCAGATGAGATTTCTTCCCGTTACATCAAAGAATGCAAAAAAGATATGGCAGACATGAATGTAAAAGAAGCTACCACACATCCACTGGCTACACAGGAAATTGACGGTATGATTGATATGATTCAGACTTTAATAGACAAAGGTTTCGCATATGAAGTAAACGGAACCGTATATTTCCGTGTGAAAAATTTCAAGGAATACGGAAAACTGTCTCATAAGAATCTGGAAGACCTGCAGTCCGGTTTCCGTGCTTTGCAGGTGTCAGGAGAAGACCAGAAAGAAGATCCATTGGATTTCGTTCTCTGGAAACCGAAAAAAGAAGGAGAACCATTCTGGGTATCTCCATGGAGTGAAGGCCGTCCAGGATGGCATATTGAATGCTCTGTTATGTCCAAAAAATATCTGGGAGAGGAAATCGATATTCATGCAGGCGGTGAAGATTTGATATTCCCACATCACGAAAATGAAATTGCCCAGTCTGAGTGCTGCAATGGAAAACAATTCGCAAGATACTGGATGCACAATGCATTTTTAAATATTGACAACCGGAAAATGTCAAAATCTCTTGGAAACTTCTTTACAGTAAGAGAGATCGGAGAAAAATATGACCTTCAGTTACTTCGTTTCTTTATGCTGAATGCACATTATAGAAGTCCATTAAACTTCAGTGCAGAATTAATGGAAGCGTCTAAGAATGCTCTGGACAGAATCATTACCTGCGTAGAGCAGTTAAAACATCTTCTGGAAACTGCACCGAAGACAGAAATGACAGAGACAGAACAGAAGTTCAAAGAAGAAGTACAGGGATTCGTGAAAAAATACGAAGAAGCTATGGAAGATGACTTTAATACCGCTGATGCCATTGCTGCTATTTTCGAGCTGGTTAAATTTGCAAACACAAAAGCAGACGGGGAAAGCACAGAAGCATTTGTAACTTATCTTCTGGATACCATCGTGCATTTAAGTGATGTTATGGGACTTCTGGTAAACAAAGAGGCTGAGGTTCTGGATGAAGACATTGAAAGACTGATTGCAGAACGCCAGGCAGCGAGAAAAGAGAAAAACTTCAAGCGTGCAGATGAAATCCGTGATGAGCTGGCGGCCATGGGCATTATCCTGAAAGACACAAGAGAGGGTGTACAATGGAAAAGGGCTTAGGATATTTAAAAGAAACCTTTGAACTGGAATATCAGGATATCAGGACTTATTCCCCCCTTACACTGGCTTATATCGGGGATGCTATTTATGAGCTGGTTATCCGTACGATTCTGGTGGAAAAAGGGAATACTCAGGTAAATAAACTGCACAAAAGAGCAAGCAGGCTGGTGAAGGCTTCCGCCCAGTCTGCAATGATCGAGAAATTAAAACCTTACCTTACAGAAGAAGAGATGGGTGTATTTAAACGGGGAAGAAATGCCAAAGCGGCTACTATGGCAAAAAATGCAACCATGTCAGATTACCGCAGGGCAACAGGGTTTGAGGCGCTTATGGGATATCTGTATCTCACAGAACAGTGGGAGCGGATGCTGGAACTGATGAAAACAGGAATAAGAGAGGTAGAGCAGGATGGAGAAAACAATCCAGGAAAATAAATTCCAGGAAACAAAGGTGGAAGGCAGAAATGCAGTGCTGGAGGCTTTTCGTTCCGGGAAAGCAGTGGATAAATTGTTTGTACTGGAGCGGTGCGAGGATGGACCGGTAAGAACCATTTTAAGAGAAGCCAAAAAGCATGACACTATGGTAAAATTTGTGAAGAAAGAACGTCTGGATCAAATGTCAGAAACCGGAAAGCATCAGGGAGTCATTGCCATGACAGCGGCCTATACTTATGCAGAAGTGGAAGACATCTTGGAAGCTGCCAGGGAAAAAGGAGAACCTCCGTTTATTTTGCTGCTGGATAATATTGAAGATCCCCATAATCTTGGGGCAATTATCCGTACTGCAAATCTGGCAGGAGCTCATGGTGTGATCATACCAAAGAACCGTGCGGTTGGACTGACAGCTACGGTAGCGAGAACCTCCGCAGGTGCATTGAATTATACTCCTGTGGCTAAGGTCACCAATCTTGCCAGAACCATTGAGGAACTGAAGAAACAGGGAATGTGGTTCGTATGTGCAGACATGGGTGGCACGCAGATGTATGATTTAGACTTAAAAGGCTCTATTGGCCTGGTAATCGGAAATGAAGGAGAAGGTGTCTCTAAGCTGGTAAGGGAAAAATGCGACTTTATCGCTTCTATCCCTATGCATGGTGATATCGACTCTTTGAATGCGTCTGTGGCAGCAGGTGTGCTGGCCTATGAGATTGTCAGACAGAGAATGGGAAAATAATGGAAATTCTAAAAAACAATGAATTTGAACAATTATCAGACGAAGAACTTATTCAACTTCTCCATAAGGGGAGAGAGGGCTTAGAAGATTATCTCATTGATAAATACAAAGGCATGGTGCTGAAAAAAGCCCATGCCATGTATTTGATCGGAGGAGAGCAGGAAGACTTGATTCAGGAGGGTATGATCGGATTGTTCCGGGCCGTCCGGGGATACCAGCCGGAAAAAAATGCTTCTTTTTCTACCTTTGCCAATCTGTGTGTGGAAAGACAGATGTATAAGGCCATTGAAATATCAGGCAGACAGAAGCATAAGCCTTTGAATTCGTATATTTCGCTTAGTGAAGAGGATAATCCTCTGAAAAATACAGAGGATACCATACAGCAGAATCCGGAGGATATTGTCATCAGCCAGGAAAATGCCAGCCATATGCTGGAGCAGATACAGGGGAAGCTGAGTTCTTTCGAGAATCAGGTTCTGGAGGCTTATCTCGATGGGGCAGATTATGTACAGATAGCCTGTCAAATGGAAAGGGAGCCCAAATCCATTGATAATGCACTTCAAAGAATTCGGAATAAAATTCACGAAATGAAGCTGGAATAAATCTGGAAGTTATGCCAGAGAGATGAACTGTGTTAAGTTAGGCGGCTGTTTGAAAAAAATAGCAAAAAGGTGTTGACACAGAGAAACTTATTTGATAGAATACATACTTGTGAGACAGAAAGAAATAAGTATGCTGCCTTGGCTCAGTTGGTAGAGCGTCGCCTTGGTAAGGCGGAGGTCGGCGGTTCAAATCCGCTAGGCAGCTCGATGAAAACCCTTGAATTTTCAAGGGTTTTTTGTTGTTCAAAGAAAAATGAAAAACAGAAGAATGCATAAAAAAGGACAAAAAATTGTCAATATTTTTTGAGAAAACAGGTGGCAATTTTTTAAAAAATGTGTATAATAAAAAATGAATGTAAGTGCTTACAATTCGGATAGAAATACGTCCGGAAAAAAGGAAGTGAGAATAAATTATGAATATCTATGATATTGCAGCACTTGCAGGCGTATCGATTGCTACGGTCTCAAGAGTGGTAAATGACAGTCCAAAGGTAAGTGAAAAAACCAAGGAAAAAGTAAGAGCAGTTATGGAGGAGCAGAATTATACGCCTAATGTATTTGCAAGAGGACTGGGATTAAATTCCATGCATACTGTTGGAATCGTCTGTCCTGATGTATCAGATGCCTATATGGCAAATGCAGTGGCACATCTGGAAAAGCATTTAAAAAAATATGGATATGATTGCATTTTAGCCTGTAGTGGGTATGAATATGAGGACAAAGTCAATGCCATACAAAGGATTCTTCAAAAGCGTATTGATGCGTTAATTTTGGTGGGATCCAACTATGCTGGAGATGGAGGAGATCATAACACCTCTTATTTGAAGCAGGCAGCCAGTGAAGTTCCTGTTTTTTTAATGAACGGATATCTTTCCTGCCCAGGCGTTTATTGTGTGCTTTCGGATGGATATCGGATCGTATATGAGATGATATCAGAATTAATTGCTACTGGAAGAAAGCGTATTTTATTCCTCTATGATTCAAATTCCTATAGTGCTTCAGAAAAAAGGAGAGGATATGAGGATGCATTAAAAGAGAATAATATCCCTGTATTGGAAGAGTTGGAAGTTTTCGGACAGAATAAGATTCTGAAAGTAAGAGACATGCTTTTGAAGAGAAATCTGCAGAATTTTGATGCAGTGCTGGCTACAGATGATGGACTGGCAGTGGGAGCATTAAAGTATGTAAGTGAGCTTGGGCGTTCTGTTCCACAGGAGGTAAATATCATAGGATTTAATGATTCTGAACTGGCAGTTTGCTGTGAACCGGAATTGTCATCTGTTGATAACCGCGGAGAACTTTTATGTAGTACAATCGTAGAAAGTATGCATCAACTTTTAACAGGTCATGTTATTCAGCAGAAAAAGATAGTACCATGCTATCTTGTAAAAAGGAAAACAACAAATTTTTAAATATATGAAGGAGGTTGTTCATTATGAAAGCATTTATGGACAAAGATTTTTTATTAAGTACAGAGACAGCACAAGAATTGTATCATGAGTTTGCTTCTCAGGTTCCGGTTCTTGATTACCACTGTCATATTAATCCTCAGGAAATCGCAGAGGACAGACAGTTTGAAAATATTACTCAGGTATGGCTTGGAGGAGACCATTACAAATGGCGTCAGATGCGTTCTAATGGTGTAGATGAATACTACATCACAGGAGATGCACCGGACAGAGAAAAATTCCAGAAATGGGCAGAAACATTGGAGAAAGCAATTGGTAATCCACTGTTTCACTGGAGCCACCTGGAGTTACAGAGATACTTCGGCTATTACGGTGTTTTAAACAGCGAAACAGCAGAAGAAGTATGGAATCTGTGCAACAAAAAACTTCAGGATCCATCTATGAGTGCAAGAAATCTGATCAAACAGTCCAACGTTACATTACTCTGTACCACAGATGATCCGGTAGACGACTTGAAATGGCATAAAATCATCAAAGAAGATGAAGGTTTTGATGTACAGGTGCTTCCTGCATGGAGACCGGACAAGGCTATGAATCTTGAGAAACCGGATTACCTGGATTATCTTGGAAAACTGGCTCAGGTTTCCGGAGTGAAGATTAAGACTTTTGCAGACTTAAAAGAAGCCATTGCAAAAAGAATGGAATATTTTGACAGCATGGGCTGCTGCATTTCCGACCACGGCCTGGATTATGTAATGTATGCACCTGCATCAGAAGAGGAAGTGGAAGCTGTATTTGCACAGCGTCTGGCAGGGAAAGAAATATCAAAAGAAGAAGCAGCAAAATTCAAAACAGCATTCATGCTGTTTGTAGCAGGAAAATACGAAGAAATGAACTGGGTAATGCAGCTTCATTACGGATGTAAAAGAGATAACAACAAAGCAATGTATGCAAAAATTGGCCCGGATACAGGATTTGACTGTATCAGCAATTATACTCCGGGAGCAGAGCTTGCAGATTTTCTGAATGCTGTCAATGAGGCGAAAAATCTGCCAAAGACCATTCTCTACAGCTTAAATCCCATTGATGATGAGCTGATCGGAACTGTTCTCGGATGTTTCCAGAACAGCGATGCAGTTGGAAAGATTCAGCAGGGTTCCGCATGGTGGTTCAACGATAACAAGACCGGTATGATGAAACAGATGACATCTTTAGCAAACCTGGGACTTCTTGGAAACTTTATCGGTATGCTGACAGATTCCAGAAGTTTTCTCTCCTATCCAAGACACGAATATTTCAGAAGAATTATGTGTGAACTGATTGGCGGATGGGTAGAAAACGGAGAATATCCAAAGGACATGAAGAATCTGGAAAAGATTGTAAAAGGCATTTCTTATAACAATGCTGTCCGCTACTTCGGATTTGATTTAGAAACAAAATAAAATATAGTTGGTATAGAAGAAGGCTGTTAATCTGGTAGTCTTTTTCTATTGTGAAGAAGAACACGAAAAAAGCGTAGCATTTTTTAGAGTTTTGTGCTACTATAAGACGAATGGTCAAAAGACAATTTAATTAAGAAAAAGAAGGAGAAAAACATTGGAAAATCGTAAAATTATCCAGGTGGAAGAAAAAGTGCCGCCAAAACTTTTGATTCCTCTCAGTATTCAGCATATGTTTGCTATGTTTGGTGCTTCTGTGCTGGTACCTTTTTTGTTTGGGATTAATCCGGCAATCGTTTTATTTATGAATGGTGTGGGAACCCTGCTGTTTATTTTTATTACAAAAGGGAAAGCTCCGGCATATCTTGGCTCCAGTTTTGCTTTTATTGCTCCGGCAAGTATTGTTATCAGTAAATTTGGTTATGAATATGCCCTGGGCGGCTTTGTGGTCGTAGGTTTTTGTGGTTGTATCCTTGCCCTGATCATCTACAAGTTTGGCTCTGATTGGATTGATATTGTACTTCCTCCGGCTGCAATGGGACCTGTAGTGGCATTGATCGGCCTGGAATTATCAAGTACAGCGGCAAGTAATGCGGGAATGTTAGATGAAGTTCTGGTTCCGGGAAATGTCATGGTCTTTCTGGTAACCCTTGGCGTGGCAGTGTTCGGTTCCGTTGTATTTCGAAAATTTTTGTCCGTTATTCCAATCTTGATTGCGATTATCTGCGGTTATATCGCAGCTATTGCCTGTGGAATCGTGGATTTTACAGCCGTTGCCCAGGCACCGCTGTTCTCATTGCCAAACTTCTCTACACCGAAATTCAATGCCCAGGCCATTGTCATTATTCTTCCGGTTATTTTGGTCATTGCCTCTGAGCATATCGGACATCAGATTGTTACAGGGAAGATTGTAGGAAGAGATTTGATCAAAGATCCTGGTCTGCATCGTTCCTTGTTTGCAGATAACTTTTCCACCATGGTTTCTGGTTTTATTGGTTCTGTACCAACAACAACGTATGGTGAGAATATTGGCGTTATGGCCATGACAAGAGTATATAGCGTGTATGTTATCGGAGGTGCTGCGGTGCTGTCTATTATCTGCTCCTTTATTGGGAAACTGACAGCCCTGATCAATACCATTCCAGGACCGGTTATCGGTGGTATTTCCTTCCTGCTTTATGGGATGATCGGAACATCTGGTATCCGTATCCTGGTGGACAGCAAGGTGGATTATGCACGCAGCCGGAATCTGGCTCTGACCTCTGTTATTTTTGTTACAGGACTTTCCGGAATCACCATCCGGTTTGGAGAAATTGAATTAAAAGGTATGGTTCTGGCCTGCATTGTGGGAATGATTCTCAGTCTGATCTTCTATGTGCTGGACAAGCTGAATCTTACCAATGATAAGGAAAGTGAATAAAGAAAAGAGTAGAAAAGATGCTGCAAACCGAGAGGGGGCAGCGTCTTTTTTTGAATATTATTTCTGTAATCAGAGTGTTTTGAAAAAATCGTTAATTGATATCATATGGAAAAAGCACTGTGGTATTTCGTATATTACGGAAAACTCACAGTGCTTTTTCTAATGGATTCTATCTTTCCTGTTTTTCCAGTCCATGCATCCAGTCTGATTTGAGAAAATAAAGCAGGAATACAATGGAACTTAAAGTCCAGGTAATAGGGTAAGCCCAGAAAATCACCCGAATATTAGGAATAAAATGTACAGTTACTGTGATATAGGTGACACGGATGATGCACCAGCATATCAGCATAACAAACATAGGTACTGTGGATTTGCCTGCACCCCTGAGGATTCCTGCCATACAGTGTGAAAATGCCAGGAGAAAATAAAACAGGGAGGCTGTATGAGCCTGGGCAACACCATAGGACAAAACATCCGGTGTGTTGTTGAAAGCTGCAATCAAATAAGGGGCAAAGGTGTAAATGACTACTCCTACCAGTTCAGCTGTGACCACAGAACAGATGACTCCGAAAACAGCACCTTTTTTAGCACGGTCATATTCTTTAGCCCCAAGATTCTGACTGATAAAGGTGGTAAGAGCCAGTGCAAAGCAGGTAATAGGGAGAAAGGCAAAGCCTTCAATTTTACTGTAGGAGCCACACCCTGCTACCGCCATCTGGCCGAATTTATTGATGTTGGACTGCACAACCACATTGGCCAGAGAAATAATGGAATTCTGAAGCCCTGCCGGGAGACCATTAGAGATAATCTGCTTTAACAGCAAAGAATCCAGACGGAGCTTGGACAGATAAATCCGGTATTCTTTTGGCCCACGCAGAAGATGAAGGAAACACAGCAGAGCACTTAAACACTGAGAAATCACCGTTGCCAGTGCGGCTGCACCTACACCGAAATGGAATCCTGCTACCAGGATAAGATCCAGGATAATATTGGTAACGGAAGAGATAATCAGGTACATCAGTGGATGCCTGCTGTCCCCTACAGCCTGGAGAATTCCTACCAGAAAGTTGTACATGACAAAAGCCAGAGAACCGCAGAAATAAATGCGGAAATAAGTTACGGAGTTTGGCAGCACTTCAGGAGGAGTACCCATCAGAACCAGAATCTGAGGAGCTGCAATGACACCTACAAAGGTGAGGGCAATACCACAGAAAAAGCCCAGGGTAATGATGGTATGGATGGCCCGCTGCACCAAATCAAATTTCTTGGCACCGAAATATCTTGCTACAACAACTCCTGCACCTACAGCAAGCCCGTTGAAAAATCCAACCATCAGAAAGATCAAATTCCCAGAGGAACTAACAGCAGCTAGGGCACTGCTGCCAAGAAAATTTCCTACGATCAGAGAGTCAGCAGTATTGTAAAACTGCTGAAAGAGATTTCCTAAAAATAAAGGAATGGCAAAGGCTATGATTTTTTTCCAAATAGACCCCTTTGTCATCAGTGTTGCTGAAGATGAAGTACTCACGGATTTTGCACCTCTTTTAATGCATTTAATTCCTTTGCCGCTGCCTCAAGGTTTTCCCGGATGGAAATGGACTGAGGACATACGGTTTCACATTTTCCGCATTTCTGGCACTGATCTGCCCGGGCAGATACATCCAGCTCCTGGAAAAAGGCTTGTCTTGTTTTTTCTTTATTTCCATACATGGAAAAATCATTCCAGATGCGGAAATTTTTAGGGATGTCTACTCCAAATGGACATGGCATACAGTAAGAACATCCGGTACATCCGTTTTTGGTACGCTTTTTGATATTTTCCGCTACCTGTGAGACCATAGCAGATTCTTCCTCTGTGAGTGGCTCAAAGTTTCCAAAGGTATGTAAATTATCTTCTACCTGTTCCATGGTAGACATGCCGCTTAAAACAACTTTTACATTTGGTTTGCTTGCTACCCAGCGAAGAGCCCAAGAGGAAATACTGCTGTCCGGGCGGGCGTTTAAAAACGGTGTTGTAACATCTTCCGGAAGCTGTGCCAGAGAACCACCCTTCACAGGTTCCATGATAACCAGAGGGATACCAAGTTTTTCAGTGAGAGCGTAACCTTTGTCACCGGCCTGAATCTCTGTGTCTATATAATTATACTGAATCTGACAGAAATCCCATGGGCGATAGGAAGCAATGGTTTCAAATACTTCATATTCATCGTGGAAAGAGAAACCAAAATAGCGAATCTTACCCTGTGCTTTCATTTCTTCAAAATAAGGAATTAATCCAAGATCCAGAACCGTCTGCCATTTTTCCTTGTCCAGACAGTGAAGCAGATAAAAGTCCACATAATCTACCTGAAGACGGTCAAGCTGCTCCTGAAATAAACGTTTTGCATCATCCAGGGTTTTTACATTCCAGATGGGAAGCTTGGTAGCCAGAAAAAAGTCTTCCCGGTTATATTTCTTCAGTACACGGCCAAGAAATGGCTCACTGTCTCCATTGTGGTAAGGATAGGCAGTGTCGATATAGGTTACCCCTGCAGTAATGGCAGTGTCCAGCATTTTTTCTGCTTCTGGTTCACAGATAGAGCCATCTTCGTTTAAAGGAAAACGCATACAGCCGAACCCCAGAAGTGAAGGGGAAATCCCCAGTTTCTCAAAGTTACGATATTCCATAAGTCGAACCTCCTAGTGCTATTTGAAATTTTGTCTGTCAGTAAATATACAGACATTCTGTATTTATTTTAGCATCATATGGGAAAAACTTACAGTGTTATTTTAAAAAAAAGAAATTGCTCTGCAAGGCAAATCAGAAAAGTTTCTGATTGCCTTGAGGGCAGTTTCTTTTCGGGATTATTTACTGCTGCAATCCTTGCAGGTTGCCATACAAGGCATATCAAATCCAGGATTGAATGCATAGAAATTCTTGGAATCTAAATCCTCCTGGACAGCTCTTAAAACTTCACCGAAACGCTGGAAGTGTACGATTTCCCTCATACGGAGAAAACGGATAGGCTCAATAATATCCGGGTCATCAATGAGACGCAGAATATTGTCATAAGTGGAGCGGGCCTTTTGTTCTGCAGCCATATTTTCAAATAAATCAGTAATAGGGTCACCTTTGGACTGGAACTCGCAGGCATTAAATGGAATTCCTCCTGCAGCCTGTGGCCAGATGCCCACTGCGTGGTCTACATAGTAAGGGGCAAAGCCAGATTTTTCAATTTCTTCCATAGAGAGATTTCTAGTAAGCTGGTGTACAATGGTTCCAATCATTTCTAAATGAGCCAGTTCTTCGGTACCGATATCTGTAAGTGCTCCCATGGCAATCCGGTTGGTCATGGCAAAGCGTTGTGACAGATACCGCATGGAAGCACTAAGTTCGCCGTCAGGGCCGCCATATTGGCTGATGATTACCTGGGCTGCCCGGGCATCGGGCTTCTTAATGTTTACCGGAAACTGGAGTCTTTTTTCATAATTCCACATAACTTAACATCCCCCTTCCCATGGCCATGGCTGCATGACCCAGTCCCATCTGCGGCTGCAGTCCTCAACTGCTGTGTCAACAGTGAGCGGACCGTACTGTGCAGCATATTCCATTAATGCCTGGTTTCTGGCTTCTGAGTGTTCCTTTAAGCAGGAAAGAGCCTCTTCGTTTTCCGGATGGGTGTCAAGAAAAAGGGTAAGTTCTACAACCGCAAAACTTATTTCATTGATCCGTTTCAGAAGTTCCTCCTTGGAACAGGAACGAGTGTTTTGATTCAGCATCTGCATCCACCTCTCTTTCCGCAGAATGGTTTGCAAAGCTCTGGGAAGATTGTGCCCATCTGCAGTCCTTTGCAAAGGGTGAAGGTGTTGGAGAAATGCTGCATGGGCACATAGGCCATAGTCAGCGGCAAATGGTCAGCATGTTTATAGATATCCATGTCTTCGATTTTGTCACAGCAGCCACATTTGGTTTCACGGGGCTGTATGCGGCAGGAACGTGACATCATCTGATTCCTTCCATAATATTCCATATTTTTTACCTTTCTCATATTTGCGGCAGTATCATTTTTTGCTGCCTGGTTACACTACTATTTTATGGAAAAAAGAATAATTGGTGAAAAGAAAAGATTCCTGTTTTCTGCCCTTGCACGGAAAGTAAACTTTCTGTAAAATAAAACTGGCTGATGGATTACAGACAAGACAGGAAAGACAGGCGGGCTATACATGAAAGAGAATTTAAAAAAAACATGGATGATCATAAAATTTAATATGGGAAGCCTTCTGCTATTTGAAGCAGGGTACCGGATTGCCGTGTTTTTTCTGGTGATGCAGCTTGTTCATGCAGCAGTAGAGTTTTCTTTGAAACAACAGAAATTCAGTTATCTGACAGCAGAGAATTACGGAAAATTCCTGGCAAGTCCTTTGTCAGTAGTGCTTCTTACGGGAATTTTACTGTTGATTTTATTATTCTTTTTGATTGAAATTTCTGCATTGCTGGTAGGGTTTCGGTACTCTTATCAGAGAAGGAATCTATATGCCAGTGATTTTCTGATTTTAGGTGTCAAGAAAACTTTTTCTTTTTTGCGTCATAGTAAGATATCCTGGATCTTCTGTGCCGCATTGTCAGCCCCTTTTCTTACATTGTATTTTATGGTAAGGGAGATTTCATATATCCGTGTGCTGGAATACACGGCAAGACAGATTTATAAGGCAGTACAGCCACAGTTTTTGCTGTATTTGGCAATTGCAGTGATATTAGTGCTTTCGTCTCTTTTTGTGTTTGCACTTCCATACTGTATTCTGGCGAAAAAGAAAAGCTGGAGAGGGATAAGAGCGGGAATCAGACTTTTGCGAAGAGTGTGGAAAAAGGTGCTTTGTGGATTCCTGGTTCTTCATGCAGTGATGCTCATTCTGATTGTAGCGATTTATTTTTTGGCTATGGCCTGTATGACAGCAATCGTATCTGCCTGCAGTACCGGCAACGGAGAAGTGAGCCAGGTTCTGATTTATAGTGGTTATATTGATAGGTCTATTGGTGTTTTTGCAGGAGCAGTTCAGATGATAGGAAGTGTGGCATTTGTCTCTGTGATTTTTGCGAGATTTCGGGTTCCTCAGAGCGAGGAGGTTTCGGTCTATGAACTTATGAAGCAGTATGCATGGTACTCCAAGATAGGAAGAAGAAGGACAGCAGCAGTGCTGACAATGGTGTTTGTTTTGGCAGAGGGATGTTATCTGGCAGGTCTGGCTGTTTCTTACGATACTTCCCTGGAAACTTTGATGGGGGATATGGAAATCACAGCACACAGAGGAGGTGCCAGAATGGCACCGGAAAATACAGTCAGTGCCCTGAAATATTCCATCGAGTGCGGTGCCGATTTTGCAGAGATCGATGTACAGGAAACCAAAGATGGAGAACTGATCTTGCTTCATGATAATTCCTTGAAAAGGACAGCAGGCGTACAGAAAAATGTGTGGGATATGACACTTGCACAAATCAGAAAGCTGGATGCAGGAACCAGTTTTCACAAACGGTTCCGAGGAGAGAAAATTCCCACACTGGAAGAAGTTCTGAAATTTTGTAAAGGAAAGCTGGACTTAAATATAGAGATTAAGTATAATGGTAAAAATAAGGGCATTGTAAATAAAGTTGTCCGTGCAATACGGAAATCAGATTTTCAGGAACACTGCGTAGTTACCTCTATGAATTATAGTTTCCTGGAGCAGATAAAGAAAATAGCACCGGAAATCCGCACAGGTTATATCATGACTATGACATATGGAAGTATTTCTAGGATATCGGCAGCGGATTTTTTCAGTGTCAAGTACACATATGTGGATGAGGACTTTGTTCAGGAAGCACATGCCCTTGGAAAAGAAGTGCATGCCTGGACAGTGAATTATAAAGGAGATGCAAGGCGGATGCTGGACATGGGAGTCGACAATATGATTACTGACGATCCGGTTATGGTCCGCAAGGTTCAGAATCAGGAAAGTGGGAATCCAGAAGGATATCTGGAACTGCTAAGCTATGCACTTGGAATATAGCAGGAGGATAAAAATGGCAAAAAGGAAGAATAGAACAGGAGAAAAATCCCAGTATTTTGATTATAATCTGATTGCTGCGGTAATTTTGCTGACCTGTTTTGGGCTGGTTATGCTTTATAGCACCAGTGCCTATACTTCACAGATAAAGTATGGAGATGACATGAACTTTTTCTCTAAACAGGCATTCATCAGTGTAGTAAGCATTATTATTGCTTTGGTCATTTCATTGTTTGACTATCATTTACTGTACTATGTCAGCGGGTTTATTTATGTTGTTTCTTTGATTTTAATGGCTTTGGTAAAATATACCCCTCTTGGGGTAGAGGTAAATGGTGCGAAGCGGTGGCTCAGGCTTGGAATCGAAGTGCTGCAGTTCCAGCCAGCCGAGGTGGCTAAGATTGCGGCGATTACCTTTATTCCCTGTCTGATCATGAAGATGGGAAAAGAAGTAGCCACAAGAGCAGGCTTCTGGAAGCTGGTGGCTTACGGGGCAGGGCTGGCATTTGCAGCTTTTTATCTCACGGATAATCTAAGTACAGCGATTATTATTGCCGGCATTACTGCACTGATGATTTTTGTTGCCCATCCGAACCAGCGGCTGTTTATACGCATTGCCATTCTTGGCGGGCTTGCCATTATTCTTCTGAGGATTATTCTTCAGGTGACACTGGGAGAGATGGTGCTAGATATGAATAACGTGGATAGTTTCCGTCTGGAGCGTGTGCTGGTATGGCTGAATCCACAGAAGTATTCTTCGGAGGGAGGATACCAGATCATGCAGGCATTGTATGCGATTGGAAGCGGGGGATTTTTCGGAAAAGGTCTTGGAAACAGTGTGCAGAAGCTGGGGCCTGTACCAGAAGCACAGAACGATATGATTTTTTCCATTGTATGTGAAGAGCTTGGAGTGTTTGGCGGTCTTATCGTAATCGGACTGTTTGGATATCTTTTGTACCGTCTGTTTTTTATTGCACAGAACGCACCTGATTTCTATGGTTCCTTGATGGTAAGTGGTATTATGATACATATTGCCCTTCAGGTTATCCTGAATATCTGTGTAGTTTTGAACTGGATTCCAACCACAGGTATTACCCTTCCGTTTGTCAGCTACGGAGGTACGTCAATCGTGTTCCTGATGGCAGAAATGGGGATTGCCCTTAGTGTGTCAAGGCGGATTAAATTTACAAAATAAAAGGGTTGACAAACAGAAGAAAAGAAGATATACTTTGAGCATCAAAATAATATAAGCTAATCATGTATTTTATTTAAAGGAGATATGAAATTATGTTAGAAAAAATGAGAGAGATTATTTCAGAGCAGTTAAATTGTGAAGCAGAAAGCATTCAGCCAGAGACTTCTTTTAAAGAAGACCTGGGAGCAGATTCCTTAGATTTATTTGAACTGGTTATGGCTCTGGAAGATGAATATTCTGTAGAAATCCCGTCTGAAGAATTACAGGAGCTGACAACAGTTGGTGCTGTTATTGATTATCTGAAAAAGATTGGTGTAGAAGAATAAGAATGAGCATAAAGGGCGGTTCATGGGCAGCAGTTCATGGGCTGCTTTTTTTGATTGTTAAGAAAAGGATTGATATTTCCGGGAAGTTTTTGTATTCTATATAGGATGAGTCTATACAAAGAGTATGGAAAATAAAGTGAAGGAGGATTTGGATATGGCTGCATTAGAAGAATTAGGATTTGAACTCCGCCATGTTGGTATTAATTGCAATAACGAGGAAGAGGCTTGTAATGTAGCAGGCAGATTTGATGCGATTTTCGGATTTACAAAGAAGGTGGGAAATAGCTCTGTGTTTGCAGGAACAGCAGTGGAAGCAATGAAAACACCTTATCTTGGAAAAAATGGTCACATTGCGGTAGGGACTACAGATGTAGCAAAAGCTGTGGAATATCTTGAGAGCCAGGGTGTGGAATTTGATATGGAAACAGCGAAATATAAAAATGATAAAATGATTGCTGTATATATCAAAGAAGAAATCGGCGGTTTTGCAGTACATCTGGTACAGAAATAAGAAAAAGAAAGGATGATAGTTCATGACTCAAGTAAGAACACGATTTGCACCAAGCCCGACAGGAAGAATGCATGTTGGAAATTTAAGAACAGCTTTATACGCATATTTAATTGCAAAGCATGAAAATGGAAGTTTTATGCTCCGTATTGAAGATACAGACCAGGAGAGATTTGTAGATGAGGCTCTTGGAATCATTTACAGAACTATGGAAAAAACTGGCTTGATTCACGATGAAGGCCCGGACAAAGACGGCGGATATGGTCCTTATGTGCAGAGTGAAAGAAATGCTCAGGGGATTTATTTAAAATATGCAAAACAGCTTATTGAGCAGGGAGATGCATATTACTGCTTCTGTACAAAAGAGCGTCTGGAATCCTTAAAGTCTAGCGTAGGAGAGAAGGAAATTTCAGTATATGATAAGCATTGTCTTCATTTAAGCAAAGAAGAAGTACAGGCAAAGCTGGATGCAGGCGAACCATATGTTATCCGTTTCAATATGCCAACAGAAGGTACTACAACATTCCATGATGAGATTTATGGAAATATTACGGTGCCAAACAATGAATTAGATGATTTGATCCTGATTAAATCAGATGGATTCCCAACCTACAACTTTGCAAATGTTGTGGATGACCATCTTATGGGAATTACACATGTAGTAAGAGGAAATGAATATTTATCTTCTTCACCAAAGTATAACCGTATTTATGAAGCTTTTGGATGGGAGATTCCTACTTATGTACATTGCCCGCTGATCACAAATGAAGAGCATCAGAAGCTGAGTAAACGTTCCGGACATTCTTCTTATGAAGATTTACTGGAGCAGGGATTCTTAACAGAAGCCATTGTAAACTACGTGGCACTTCTGGGATGGTGCCCGGAAGATAATCAGGAAATTTTCTCTTTAGAAGAACTGGTGAAAGTATTTGATTACCACCATATGAGCAAATCTCCGGCTGTTTTTGATGTTCAGAAACTGAAATGGATGAATGGGGAATACATGAAAGCCATGGATGAGGATAAATTCTATGAAATGGCGCTGCCATATATCAAACAGGTAATCACCAGAGATTTAGATTTGAAGAAGATTGCCAATATGGTAAAAACAAGAATTGAAGTGCTGCCGGACATTCCTGCTTTGATTGATTTCTTTGAAGCAGTACCAGAATACGACATTTCTATGTACACGCATAAGAAAATGAAAACAAACCCAGAGATTTCCCTGGAAGTTCTGGAAAAAATTCTTCCGGTTCTGGAAAATCAGGAAGATTATACGAATGATGCACTTTATGAACTTCTTTGCAGCTTTGCAAAAGAAAATGGATACAAGAACGGTCAGATTTTATGGCCAATCCGTACCGCACTTTCCGGCAAACAGATGACACCTGCAGGTGCAACTGAAATTTTGGAAATTCTTGGAAAAGATGAGAGTCTGGTACGAATCAAGGCAGCAGTGGAGAAATTGAAATAAAACATGAAAAAAAATTCAGCACAGGAAAAAGCAATTATGCATAACCAGGGTCCCATGATGCTTTTGGCAGGCCCTGGTTCCGGAAAAACAACGACGATGACAAAGCGAGTTGTATCTTTGCTGGAGAATTATCATGTAAATCCTGCCAATATTCTGGTAGTGACCTTTACCAAGGCAGCTGCCCGGGAAATGAAAGAACGTTTTGAAAAACTATGCATGGATTCCGGGATTACTCAGAATTACAAGCAGGTAACTTTTGGAACCTTCCATGGAGTGTTTTATGGGATTTTAAGACATGCTTATAGGCTTACAGGAAAAAATATCATCAGTGAAGAGCAAAGGTTTGATATGCTGCGTGAACTGGCATATCGCCAGCGTATCGAAATAGAAGATGAAAAAGAATTTTTTGAAGGTCTGGTGCAGGAAATCAGCGAAGTGAAAAACAGCAGGATTCCGTTGGAACATTATTATTCCAAGAATTGCCCGGATGAGGTGTTCCGGAAGATTTACACTTCCTATGTGACCATATGCCGGCAGTCAAGACTTCTTGATTTTGATGATATGCTGCTGTATTGTTATGATCTTCTTACTCAGAGACCAGATATTCTGGCAGGATGGCAGAAGAAATTTCAGTATATCCTGGTGGATGAATTTCAGGACATCAACAAGCTTCAGTATGATATTGTAAAAATGCTGGCTGCACCGGAAAACAATCTGTTTATTGTAGGGGATGATGACCAGTCCATCTATGCTTTCAGGGGAGCAAAGCCGGAGATTATGATGAATTTTCCGAAGGACTTCCCTTCTGTTCAGACGGAACTGCTTCCTGTGAATTACCGTTCCACAGGGGAAATTGTAGAAGCAGCAGGAAAGGTCATTGCATGGAACAAGAGAAGATTTCAGAAGAAAATCCATACAGACAATGAAAAGGGGACACCTCCTCTTGTCAAGGCTTTTCAAAATGGAAAAGAAGAGGAATTATATCTGAAGGACTGCATTGTTAAGGCTCATGAGCAGGGGTGTCCCTATGAGGAGATGGCAGTGCTTTACCGCACGAATTCCGGTGCAAGATTTCTGGTGGAAACACTGATGGAATATCAGATTCCGTTCCAGATGAGGGATGTACTTCCGAATCTGTATGATCATTGGATTGCCAGAAATTTTATCTCTTATATGAAACTGGCAACAGGTGACAGAAGCCGCAAGGAATTTTTGCAGGTAATGAACAGGCCAAACCGCTATATTTCCAGAGAGGTTCTGGATGAACCACAGGTGTCATTTGAATCATTACGGTGGCACTATGAAGAAAAAGAGTGGATGTTAGACCGGATTGACAAGTTTGAAGAAGACCTGAATCTGTTGAAAAATATGACTCCTTATGCTGCGATAAACTATATTCGTCATGGCATTGGCTATGAAGAATATCTTCGTACTTATGCATTATTTCGAAAATTAAAAATCGAGGATATGCATGAGATACTTGATGAATTAGCTGATAGTGCTAAGGGATATCAGACATTCGGAGAATGGTTTATTCACATTGCAAAATACACAGATAAGCTCAAAGAGCAGGCCAGAACCAAGATTTCTGAGAAAAAGGGTGTAGTGATTTCGACCTTTCACAGTATCAAAGGACTGGAATTCAATCAGGTGTTTCTCATGGACGTAAATGAAGGAACGATTCCTTATCGGAAAGCAGTGACTGAGAGTAATATTGAGGAAGAGCGGCGGTTGTTTTATGTGGGGATGACAAGAGCGAGAAAAGAGTTAAATCTGTTTTATATCAAAGAACGACATGAGAAATGTATGATGCCGTCAAGATTTCTTATGGAAGGCGGCCTGATAAAGGGAGAACAGAATGAAGCAGCCGGAAATCAAAATATACACAGGGAAAATCCAGCAGTGGACAAGTGATATTTCAGAATGCAAAAACAGGGAGTCCATATGTGGGCACAGGCTACTTGCCTATGGGCTTTTGGAGAGACATAGAAAAGATTTGCCGGGAAATATTCAAAGGGCAGATGAACTGTATGCCTGTCTGGAAGGGATGATAGAGAAAGAAATCCATGGAAAACCATATTTCAGGGAATATCCTCAGATTCATTTCAATATCAGCCATTCCGGGGAGTACGGGGCATGTGCCCTTTCTTCTGTACCCTGCGGTCTGGATATTCAGGAGATACGGAAAATTAGGAGCAGGCGTTTGCTGGAACGTGTTTTATCGGAAGAAGAAATGAAAATTGTTCAGAGCCATGAAAATATGGAACGGGAATTTTGCAGATTTTGGACAAGAAAAGAGAGTTTTTTAAAGCTGTCAGGAGAAGGAATCACTAGATCGATGAAGGAACTGGAATCACCGGAGTGGTTTGAAGAGTTTTTTGTAGATCAGCATGTGCTTGGATGTGTGTCAGCATACCAAGCATGTAAAGTTACCATACAGGAGGTAGAATATGCTGTATTTTAGTCATTTGCTTCCGGATGAGGAAACAAAAGAAATCATAAAAGAAACAGGAATGGGACTAGAAAGTATAGAATTTTCTATTTCGGAAAATCTGGATCATCTGGATTCCTGTCTTCTTGCCTATGAAAAACGGCTGGAACGTATGGGGTGTAAAAATCTGATTCTTCATGGCCCTTTTCTGGACTTGAATCCCATGACATTTGATGAACGTATCAGAGAAGTCACCAGGCAGAGATATGAGGAAGCATATGCTGCGGCAAAGAAACTTGGGGCAAAAAAAATCGTATATCATTCCTGCCATGTGCCTGATTTTTATCTTTTGATTGGATGGGCTGAAAGAATGGCTCAGTTTTTTGAAGAGTTTCTGGCAGATAAGGATGATTCTGTAGAAGTGCTTATGGAGAATGTCCTGGACCGGGTGTGGGAACCATTGAAGGAAACCACTGAAAGAGTAAACCATCCGGCCTTTGGTTTATGCCTGGATATCGGTCATGCACACTGTTATAGCAAGGATCCGGTGCAGCAGTGGGCACAAGCACTAAGTCCTTATATCCGTCATGTGCATGTACATGACAATCTGGGAAAGAAAGACAGCCATCTGGCATTGGGAGAGGGAACAATCCCGGTGCAGGAAGTCTTTGATAAGCTGAAGCAGAAAGCAGAATGTACTTATACGATAGAGTGCAGCAGCTATGAGGCGGTCATGAAGTCCTATGATATGTTGAAATAATTGACAAAAAAACAGAAGAAATGCTATAGTAATCTGGCAAATAAAAAAAGAAACGAGGAAAATAGTATGAAGCACAAAGGAACACTGATTGCGGCAGCAGCCCTGCTTCTGGTGTGTATATTGGCAGGAGGGTTATATCTGAAATTTAAACCTCAGGCTACAGAAGGGGAGAAAGAAGTTACAATAGTGGTTGTCCATGGAGATCAGACAGAAAAGACATTTCAGTACCATACAGACGCAGAATATCTGGTAGAAGTATTGAAGGAAAACGAACTGGTATCTGGTGAAGAAGGCGAATTTGGATTATTTATCAAGACAGCAGATGGTGAAACAGCAGATGAGTCAAAACAGCAATGGTGGTGCATTACCAAAGGTGGTGAGCAGGTGAATACATCTGCAGACCAGACTCCTATTGCAGATGGTGAGCAGTTTGAGCTTACTTTGAAGGAAGGATATTAATTGAATACACAGAAGACCAGAGAATTAGTAATCATGGGAGTGCTCACGGGAGTTGTGTTCCTTGGACAGGTTTTCATGGGATTTCTCCCCAATTTTGAAATTGTAACATTGCTATTTTTGATTTATACCCTGGTTTTTGGGAAAAAAGTCTTTTTGATGGTGTATGTATTTGTCTTCCTTGAAGGGATTTTCTATGGATTTGGATTGTGGTGGGTGAATTATCTCTATGTATGGAGTGTTCAGTGTATCGTTACCTGGCTGTTTCGAAAGCAGAACTCTGTAATATTCTGGAGTGTGTTGTCCGGGTTTTATGGAATTACTTTTGGAGCCCTGTGTGCAATCCCCTATTTGTTCATTAGCGGGCCTTCCGGAGCTTTTGCATACTGGGTGGCAGGAGTTGCTTATGATATTCCGCATTGTATCGGTAATGTAGTGTTGTGTCTGGCATTATTCCGTCCTCTTCATAATCTTTTAGAAAGACTGGTGCACGGTAAAAATAAAAAAGAGGTTCATAATTGAAGATTGTCCTCATATATATAGGAGTAAAGAGGTGAGGGATTATGAACCAGGCAGAAATTACAAGACTGTTTCCAGCCTATATCCGGCAGGCACTGATAAAGTCTGACTTAGATATGGAACAGGTCTATGAGATTCGGCTTCGTGTAAATGGGCCCTTGATTCTTATTTATCAGGGAAAAGAGTATTTCCTTACAGAAAAAGGAGAATTTTCCCGGAAAGAATCAGGGGCTTATTTTGTGACTGCCGCAGATGTGAAAGAAACGATGGAATATATCAGCAGCTATTCCATGTATGCCTTTGAAGAAGAAATACGTCAGGGCTATATTACGATTCAGGGCGGGCACCGGGTTGGGATTGCCGGGAAAACGATTCTGGAAGGAAACAAAATTAAAAGTGTAAAATACATATCTTATATCAATCTACGTTTATCGCATCAGATAAAAGGGTGTGCAGCACCCGTACTTCCCTATCTTGTAAAAAACAACAGAATTTGCCATACCTTGATTATTTCCCCGCCAAGGTGCGGGAAAACTACTTTGCTCCGGGATTTAATCCGCCAGGTAAGCAATGGAAGTGAATATTTAAAAGGTCTCACCGTAGGCGTGGTAGATGAGCGTTCAGAAATCGGAGGCTCCTTTCAGGGGATTCCCCAGAATGATCTTGGAATCCGGACCGATGTTCTGGACTGCTGTCCAAAGGCAGAAGGCATGATGATGCTCATACGCTCCATGTCGCCAGATGTAGTAGCAGTCGATGAACTGGGGGATTATGAAGATATCCATGCCATAGAATCTGTGATCCACTGTGGATGCAGGCTGTTTGCCACGGTTCACGGAAGTTCGGTGGAGGAGATTAAACAAAAACCATTGCTTCAGAGACTGGTGCAGGAGAAAGTGTTTGAGCGTTATATTGTTCTGCATAAAGAAGAGCGGGCAGGAAGAATCAGGGCAATTTTTGATGAAAGAGGAACCAGCCTGTATGACTGCAAAAGAAAGCAGGGCATTTTATGCTGAAGCTTCTGGGAATTGTTTTGGTAGTTTTTTCCTGTACTGCCATGGGATGGAATCAGAGTATAGCAGTAGAAAACAGGCTTAGGCAGCTTAGAGAAATAGAGAAACTGGTACATCTGATACTGGGGGAAATTACCTACCGGAAAGAGGCTCTGCCGGAGGTGCTCTTGCATACTTCCAGGAAAGCCGCATCACCCTTTGACGTTTTTTTAAGAGAAGTAGCACAGCAGGCCAGTCTGTATCAGGGGGAATGCTTTTCTGGTATTTTCAGGAAACAGGCAGAAGAGTGTCTGAAAAACAGCAATCTGACAGCAAATGAACTGGAAACGTTTATGCAGCTTGGAGAATATCTGGGATGGCTGGATATAGAAATGCAGAGAAACACCATGGCCCTGTACCTGGAACAATTAAAGCAGGATATCGGAAATCTTTCCAGAGAACTTCCGGTAAAAAAGAAGATGTGCCGGAGCCTGGGGGTTATGGCAGGGATTTTTTTGGCAATTATTTTACTATAACTTCGGGGAGGAAACAGGATGGAAGTTACGTTGTTGTTTAAAATAGGGGCAGTGGGAATTCTGGTATCTGTCCTGTGTCAGATCCTGAAGCACAGCCAGAGAGATGAGCTGGCCTTTCTGACCAGCCTTACGGGGCTGCTGCTGGTTCTGTTTTGGGTGCTGCCCTATATCTATGACCTGTTCACAACCATTCAGGACTTATTTGCACTGTAGGAGGGAAACCCATGGAGGTAGTCAAAATTATCATGCTTGGAATGACAGGAATGCTTCTTGGACTGCTGTTAAAGGGAACAAGACCAGAGTATTCCGTGTATTTGAGCTTGGCTGCAGGAATCTGTATTTTTATGTATATGACAGAGCAGCTTGCATATCTGTTTGCTTCTGTTGCAAAGCTTCAGGAGTATCTGCCGCTGGATGCAAAATACCTTGCAATCCTGCTGAAAATGATAGGAGTTACTTATATTTCCCAGTTTTCTTCAGGCATTTGTAAAGATGCAGGGTATAGTGCCATTGGTGGACAGATTGAAATTTTTGCTAAGCTGTATCTTATGGTTTTATCGGTTCCTGTGCTTCTGGCACTGATGGAAACCATTCACAGCTTTCTGGCATGAAGAGGACAAACCGGCAGAAGATAAGACTGGGATGCCTGTTTGCAGTAATTTTGTGGAGCATGTTTCCGGGAAATGCCAGTGCGGCAGCACCAAAGCAGCAAGAACAGGAAACAATAGAAGAACAGGAGGATGCAGGAGAAAAATTACTGGAAAATCTGGAACTGCAGCAGATGCAGGAAGCCATCAATGAGCTTCTGGGCGAACAGACCTTTCACTTACAAAATTTCCTAGAAGGAATCCTTAGAGGAGAGCAGGAAGTTTCTAAAAAACAGGCAGTATCTTTCATAAAAGAATTGCTTTTATCTACGCTGGTTATGGACAGGCAGGCATTGAGCCAGGTATTTTTACTGGTACTTGCAGCAGCCCTGTTTGTAAACTTTACAGAGGTTTTCGGGAACGGGCAGACAGGGGAAGTCAGTTTTTATATTGTGTATATGATGCTGTCTGTGATTCTGATTCATTCCTTTTCCGGAATCAGCCAGGGAATTGCAGAAAAGCTGGAAGAACTTATTCTGTTTATGAAGGCTCTGATGCCATCGTATTTTCTGGCTGTGACAGCTTCCTCCGGTTCTGCAACAGCAATGGTCTTTTATGAGATGGTCATGGGAGTGATTTATCTTATTCAGGTGATACTTTTAAAGTTTGTTATTCCGGGAATTCACGTATATGTACTGTTAGAAATGATTAATTATCTGCATAAGGAAGAAGTTCTGTCCCATATGGCAGAGCTCATGCAGACAATACTGGAATGGACACTGAAAACCTGTACTGGTGTCATGATTGGAATGCAGCTTGTACAAAATATGATAAGTCCGGCATTAGATTCCCTAAAAAGGAATATGATTGGAAAAACCGCCGCAGCAATCCCAGGTGTAGGAAATGTGATTAATGGAGTGACAGAGGTGGCTCTTGGAACGGCTGTTTTGATCAGGAACAGCCTGGGTGTCATAGGAATTCTGGTTTTACTGATGCTTGGTCTTCCCCCAGTGGTAAAAATAGGTTTTACCACACTGGTATATAAATTTCTGGCTGCCCTGGTACAGCCGGTTTCTGATAAGCGGATGGTGGGATGCCTGTCTACAGTAGGAGAAGGATGCAGGCTTCTTATGAAAGTGCTTCTCATGACAGAACTGCTGTTTATGATAACCATTGCAATCTTGACGGTTTCTTTTGTGGGAAACTAAAGGTTAGAAAGAAGGGGTGAAAGTGAAAGAAGCACTATATTCCTGGATGGAAAGTCTGGTTTGCTATTATCTCTTGTTTGCTGCAGTAATGAATATTCTTCCAGACAATAATTGCAAAAAATATATCCGGTATTATATGGGATTACTTCTGATTTTTATTATTCTTTCACCAGTATTCCGGGTGACTGGGATACAAGATACCGTGGATCAATATTTGGAGAATTGGGAGGCCCATGATGACAGCCGGAGCATCTGGGAAGAAAAGGCAGAAATCTGGGAAAAGGACTGGGAGAAACAGTTGTACGAAGAACCGGAGGTCATACAGGGACAGGAGGTGCTTCCATGAAATGGATTCAGGAACTGATGAAAAAAGAAAAGCTGGTGGTGATTCTGCTGTTTGGCCTTCTTCTGATGATTGCCGCACTTCCGGTAAAAGAGAAAAAGGAGCAGGCAGGCAAAGAAGAAGTGCAGGAAAGAGAAACTATGATTTCAGATGCAGACTGGCAGGAAAAAATGGAAAAACGGCTTACGCAGGTTTTAGAGAAGGTGGAGGGAGTCGGTGATACTGAAGTCTTTCTCACCTGTTCAGGTACAGAAAAAAAGGTGGTGGAAAAAGATGAGACAGAATCTGTATATGAAAAGGATGCAAGAGGAAACCAGTCTCCCTATGTGGTTCAGGAGCAGTATCCACAGGTGACAGGTGTACTGGTGGCAGCAAAGGGCGGAGATAATCCGGTGGTGGTACAAAATATCAGGGAAGCAGTTGAGGCATTATTTCAGGTAGAACCCCATAAAATTAAAGTAATGAAAATGAATTAAAGGAGAGAAGCGTATGAAAAAAATCTTCAAAAAAAATCAGGTTATCATTACAGCATTGGCAATTATGATTGCAGTAGCAGGGTACATCAACTATTCAGACAGTCATCTGGGGATGGACAGTGCATTGAAAAAAGGTACAGATTCAGAGAAAGCGTCAGCCGAAACAAAGGAAATTGTGGAGGAAATCGAAAGCCTGGACTATGATATTACAGATGAGACAGCATTGCTGGAAGAAAACGAAAAAGCTGCGGAAAAAACGGAAAATACAGATGAAGAGGAAACTCCAGGAGAAGCAGTCCTTACCGGTTCCTCTAATTTTGTGGCACAGGCAAAGGTGAACCGGGAGCAGGTCCGTTCTGCCAACAAAGAAACCTTGCTGGAAATCATCAACAACGAAAACCTGGGAGAAGAGCAGAAACAGGAAGCAGTCAATTCTATGGTGAACATGACGGACTTGGCAGAGCAGGAAGAAGCCGCAGAACTTTTGCTGGATGCACAGGGATTTAGCAATGTTGTCGTGAATCTTACTGGGGACAGTGCAGATGTGATTGTACCAAAAGAATATATGGAAGATGCCAGAAGAGCCCAGATTGAAGATATTGTAAAACGCAAAACCAGTGTCCCGGCAGAGAATATTGTCATCACGCCATTAGAGGAAAATACAGAGGAAAATCAGTAAGTTGTTACAAATCCCCTTGACAGGGTATTTTCTATATACTAAAATGGCGTCAGTGTGCTAAATAGAGAAGGAGGGCCTGACGTGGCTGATTATACGAAAGAAATTACAAAAAGACGTACATTTGCAATTATTTCCCACCCGGATGCGGGTAAAACCACCCTTACAGAAAAATTTCTGCTTTACGGCGGTGCCATTAACCTGGCAGGAAGTGTTAAGGGTAAGGCAACTGCCCGTCATGCAGTTTCTGACTGGATGGAAATAGAAAAAGAAAGAGGTATTTCAGTAACCTCTTCTGTATTGCAGTTTAATTATGATGGATATTGCATCAACATATTGGATACTCCCGGACATCAGGATTTCTCAGAAGATACTTACCGTACCCTGATGGCAGCAGATTCTGCTGTTATGGTCATCGATGCATCCAAAGGTGTGGAGGCTCAGACCAGAAAGCTGTTTAAAGTCTGTGCAATGCGGCATATTCCGATTTTTACTTTCATCAACAAGCTGGACAGAGATGCCAATGATACCTTTGAATTGCTGGATGATATCGAAAAGGAGCTTGGAATTCCTACCTGTCCGATTAACTGGCCCATTGGTTCCGGTAAAAAATTCCGTGGTGTATATGACAGAAAAACCGGGAAAGTCCTCACGTTTTCAGATACCATGAAAGGTACAAAAGAGGGTATTGAAGAAACGATAGATTTGGAGGATGCCCGCCTGGATGAGGTTCTTGATCCGGAACAGAAAGAACAGTTGTTAGATGAAATCGAACTTCTGGATGGGGCAAGTGCAGAGTTTGACCAGGAACTGGTAAATAACGGAATGCTGTCACCGGTATGCTTTGGTTCTGCCCTGACCAATTTCGGAGTGGAGACTTTTTTAAAGCACTTCCTGAAAATGACCTCTTCCCCACTGCCAAGAAAAGCAGATATTGGGGTAGTTGACCCAATGAAAGAAGATTTTTCTGCCTTTGTCTTTAAGATTCAGGCGAATATGAACAAGAACCACAGAGACCGTATTGCATTTATGCGTATCTGTTCTGGTAAATTTGAGGCAGCCAAAGAGGTATATCACGTACAGGGAAATAAGAAGATGCGTCTGTCCCAGCCACAGCAGATGATGGCTCAGGACCGTCATGTGGTGGAGGAAGCCTATGCCGGAGATATTATAGGTGTGTTTGACCCTGGTATTTTCTCTATCGGAGATACCGTATGCGCTCCCGGAAAGAAATTTCAGTATGAAGGGATCCCAACCTTTGCACCGGAACATTTTGCAAGAGTGCGGCTTTTGGACAGCATGAAGAGAAAACAGTTTGTAAAAGGCATTAACCAGATTGCCCAGGAGGGTGCTATTCAGATTTTCCAGGAAATCATGGGCGGAATGGAAGAAATTATCGTGGGTGTAGTAGGTGTACTGCAGTTTGACGTATTGAAATTCCGTCTGGAAAGCGAATACAATGTGGATATTCGTCTGGAAGCCCTGCCATATGAGCATATCCGCTGGATTGAGAATAAAACAGAGGTGGATGTGAAGAAACTCACCGGAACCTCTGATATGAAGAAAGTTATGGACATGAAAGGCAATCCGCTTCTGCTGTTTATTAATAGCTGGAGTATTGGTATGACCCTGGACAGAAATGAAGGATTGAAGCTGGCAGAGTTTTCTAAAAACTAATAGCAGGTGTAGAAGAAAAAGCTGATGACTTCTGCGATGAAATTTACGCAGGAGGCATCAGCTTTTGTGTGCGTGAAGGAGGAAAATTATGTTACTTAGTATCTCGTTAATTCTACTTGTTGGGATGTCCGTAGGCTGGATATGCAAGAAGATGAAACTGCCAAGTTTGCTGGGAATGTTAGTTACCGGTATTGTTCTTGGTCCATATATGCTTAATTTATTGGATGACAGTATCCTTGGAATTTCAGCGGAACTTAGGAAAATAGCATTAATCATTATTCTTACAAGAGCCGGCCTGGGATTGGATTTGTCAGGGCTAAAAAAGATTGGAAGACCTGCTGTACTCATGTGTTTTGTTCCTGCAAGCCTTGAACTTCTGGGTATCTTATTGATTGCCCCGAAACTTCTGGGTATTTCCATGTTAGAAGCACCAATCCTGGGGGCAGTGCTTGCTGCTGTTTCTCCTGCTGTAGTGGTTCCAAGAATGGTAAAATTGATGGAAGAAGGCTATGGTGTCAGGGAAGGGATTCCACAACTGATTTTGGCAGGTGCATCTGTGGATGATGTGTATGTGATTGTTTTATTCTCAACATTTCTTGGAATGATGCAGGGAGAAAGTGCATCTGTAATTCATTTTATTAATATTCCAATTTCCATATTTCTGGGTGTCGGCATTGGATTCCTGATTGGAGTTATCCTGGCTTATTATTTTAAAAAAGTACACATACGGGATACATCAAAAGTGCTCATTATATTAAGTATTTCCCTTTTGCTTGTAGTTCTGGAAGATCATCTTACCATACCGATTACCTTTTCCGCATTAATTGCAATCATGTTTATTGGGATAGGATTGCAGAAGAAACGGGAAGTCGTTGCAAGGCGTTTGTCTGTAAAATATGGGAAATTGTGGGTGGCAGCAGAAGTATTTTTATTTGTGCTGGTAGGAGCTACCGTAAACATAGGATATCTTAGCAAGGTTGGGGTGAAAGCACTTATTGTTATTGCAGTGGCGTTGATTTTCAGAATGTGTGGTGTATTTCTTTGTCTTCTGGGTACAAGTTTAGATAAAAAAGAGAGATTATTTGCGATGATGGCATACACACCAAAAGCAACGGTTCAGGCTGCAATTGGTGGAATACCGCTTTCCCTTGGTCTTGCATGTGGTGAAATTGTTCTTACAGTGGCTGTACTTGCCATTGTGCTAACTGCACCAGCCGGAGCATTCGCTATGGATTTGTCCTATAAAAAGTTTTTGAAAAAAGGTTAAGGGGGATGCCTTTCTAGGATTTGCAGAAAGTGAAATAGGCTAAAATTGTGGAATAGAGCATCTCGGCCTACAAAAAAAGAGTGGAAATAGGCTGAAATCATTAATATAAAGTTATCAACCTACAAAAGAATAAATGAAATAGGCTGAAATCAAAAAAATTGATAAATCCACCTACAAAAAGATTTAAGACAGTAGGTGTGATTTAGGAAATTAATAATTCTGGCCTATCCGCTGTTTTTAAATGTAGGACATAAAAGAAGATTATATTTGCATAGCCTATTTGGGCAGTGAAAAAGTAGGTTGTAATCTAGGAATTTACATAACAAGCCTATAGCATAAACAAATTTATACCAAACTTATAAAATATTGTTCATCGAAAAATCTGTAAGCAGGCAATACAAGGCATTTTCATTGTGTTGCCTGCTTTTACTATGCTATAATAAAGGAAATATTATGAAATGTCGAAGATACTTCTGACTATTTCAAGGAAGAGGATGCAAAACTTGTGGCTATTAAATAAGAATATTCCATTTGCTTAATCTGGAAGTATTGGATGCTTTTTAGATTGCAGAAAAATAAAACAGTTTGGAGGTATGCGGTATGAAAAGAAAAAGTTATGTTGTGATGCTGATAACTGTTCTTGCATTAATGCTCATGTACGGTAAGGAAGCAAGCAACCGAAAACAAGAGATAGACCGCCA
>USPF01000003.1 GCA_900556555.1 uncultured Blautia sp. | reverse complement strand
AATACTGGACTGCATCCAGCTTAAATTGTTTGTCATAGTGCTTTGCCATAATGAGATCCTCCTTCAGTGCGGTACCTACATTGTACCATAATTTTTCTTATAAGGAATTCTCATTTTGACTTGTACTATTTATATTCTAACACCAACCCAACTAAAGCGAGAGTCTCTTTCTTTTTGTAAAAATAAGAAATAAATATTCTGTCCTTTTTTCATACATGATGATAAAATAGAAAAACAATATATCATAAAGAGCTTACCAGCACACAGGAGGGATACATATGGATGTAGAGATTACGAGAGATGGTTTAAAATTACAGGGCAAAGTAGAAAGAGCAGCAGGAGACAAAACAGCAGCATTGATTATCTTTCATGGCTTTGGCGGGGATTTAGGATATGAAGAGGGGAATCTTTATGAGCTGATATCACAGAAAGCCAGAGCCTGCGGTGTGACGGCTGTACGTTTCGATTTTAGCGGATGCGGCAAAAGCCAGGGGCGTTTTGACGATATGGATGTACTGCGTGAGATATTGGATGCAATAACCATTCTTCAATATGTACGCAGTTTGCCGTATATAACAGATATTTATCTTTTAGGGCATTCTCAGGGTGGTGTGATTGCAGGAATGCTGGCAGGACTTTATCCGGATATTGTGAAGAAATTAATTCTTCTGGCACCGGCAGCAACATTGAAAACAGATGCTCAGAAGGGAGTCTGTATGGGGACTTTTTATGATACAGAGCAAGTGCCGGAGATTGTGCTGGTAGACGGGCAGCATCCTGTCGGCGGACATTATTTCCGCATTGCAAAAAACCTTCCGATTTACGAGATAACTTCTAAATATACAGGGAGAACACTTCTTGTTCATGGCATTCCAGATGCGATTGTAGACTATCATGCATCATTAGAATACCATCATTGTATGCCAGGCAGCAGGTTAAACCTTTATGAAGAATTAGATCATGGAATAGACGGAAAAGACAGAGATGAGGTTCTGGAGGAAATAGGAGAATTTCTCAAGGAATAACCGGGAGAAAAGCGGCAATAAAAGCATTGTGAAAAGGATTCCCCTGTCTTTTTCCCCTATTGAATGGTATAATAAGAAAAATACACAAAGGAGAAAAAAGATGGGTGAGAAGAAAGAACTGCCTTCAAGAAATAAAGGAAAATTTAGCTGGGTAAAAGTCTATTTTGCCAGCAAGGCGGTGAGGATTATTATTTCTATTGTTTTGATTGCTGTGGTAGTTGCAGGGGTAACAGCCGGAGTGAAAAAATAAGCAGAATCCGAGGCCAAAACCACAAAAATAGGCTTTGAGGATATTGGAGAATTGGCTACTCAGGTGGCCTACAGTACCGAAGTAAATGTCACAGACGCATCAAGAAAATTATTCGGAATGACGATTCCTTTTGCACAGAGCAAGTACATTTACAGCTATGATGTGATTGTAAAAGCAGGGTTTGATTTCAAACAGGTGGAGTGGTCAGAAAATAATGAAACCATTGTGGTTAAGCTGCCACAGGCTGAGATATTGAGCTGTGAAGTTGATACAGAATCCTTTCAGGTGTACCACGAAGATGAAAGTATTTTCCGGCGGATTACCCTGGAAGAGAATAATGAAGCACTGAATAATATGAAGAAGCAGGCACAGGATGATGCGATAGAAAACGGGATTTTAGAAAATGCCCGTGCTAATGCCGAAACGATTTTGAAGGGATTTTTTGGAAATACATATAATCTGGAAAAGTATAAAATCAAGTTTGTAGACAAGTAAAAGATGTGGAATATAGGGATAAAAAAGAGAAAAAATGATGAAAGCATATGTACTTTTCTGGGAAAAGCGGGAAATATCAGTATCCATAAAACGATCTTCAAGGAAATCATTAGGACTGGAGGTGCGTACAACGGGCGAGGTTTTTGCCAGAGTTCCCAGCCGTCTGTCAGATACAAAAATAAAGGAATTTATAGAAAGTCATAAAGACTGGATTATCCAAAAAGTTTCCAAGATGTCTGAGAAAAAAGATGGGAGACAGGAAATCGGGATTCCATCCTGGGAAAACCTGAATCTACAGGAGCACAAAGCAATCAAAGACAAAATTTCAGAGCGTGTAGCATATTACAGCCAGAAGATGGGGGTAACATACGGAAGGATTACCATCCGCAATCAGAAGACGCGGTGGGGAAGTTGTAGTTCGAAAGGAAATTTAAACTTTAATTACCGTCTTTTTTATCTTCCTGGAGAATTGCTGGACTATGTGGTGGTGCATGAACTGGCACATAGACGATATATGAATCATTCCCGGCAGTTCTGGCAGGAGGTTGGTACTTATTTTCCACAGTATGAACAGTGCAGGCAAAGATTTTCTGATTATAAATTTTTATCGGAAGAATGAAAAATATCATTGCTAAAACTGGACAAATATGGTATAATATACTCATATGAGCAGCAAACAGAAAAAGGAGAGTTTAATCATGAAGATTACGAATGACATTCTTTATGTTGGAGTGAATGATCACCAGGTAGACCTTTTCGAAGGCCAGTATGTAGTGCCAAATGGAATGGCATACAATTCTTATGTTATTAAAGATGAAAAAATTGCGGTTATGGACACAGTAGATGCGAAATTTACTCATGAGTGGCTGGATAATATTGAGAAAGTACTGGATGGAGCAAAACCGGATTATCTCATTGTACAGCATATGGAGCCGGATCATGCGGCAAATATCCATAACTTCATGAAAGTTTACCCGGATACTACTGTTGTAGCAAATGCTAAGACTTTCTGTATGATGGAAAACTTCTTCCGTTCCATGAATCTGGAAGGACAGAAGCTGGTAGTAGAGAGCGGACAGTCCTTATCTCTTGGAAATCATACTTTAACTTTTGTGTTCGCACCTATGGTACATTGGCCAGAAGTTATGGTTACTTACGACAGTACAGATAAAGTTCTGTTTGCAGCAGATGGTTTTGGAAAATTTGGTGCATTAGATGTAGAAGAAGACTGGGATGACGAATCCCGCCGTTACTACATCGGTATTGTTGGAAAATATGGAAAACAGGTTCAGAATCTGTTAAAGGTTGCTGCAACACTGGACATTCAGATTATCTGTCCTCTTCATGGACCTGTTCTCACAGAGAATCTGGGACATTATCTTGAAAAATACAATACATGGTCTTCTTACGCAGTGGAAGATGAAGGTGTTGTGATTGCATATACATCTGTTTATGGTAATACAAAGAAAGCAGTAGAAGTGCTGGCATCCAAACTTCAGGAAAAAGGCTGTCCTAAAGTGGTTGTGTATGACCTGGCTCGTGACGATATGTCAAAAGCAGTGGCAGACGCATTCCGTTACGGAAAACTGGTACTGGCTACTACTACTTATAATGCAGAGATTTTCCCATTCATGCATACTTTCATTGACCATTTGACAGAGCGTAATTACCAGAACCGTACCATCGGTCTTATTGAAAATGGCTCCTGGTCACCAACAGCAGCGAAAGTCATGAAGGGTATGTTCGAAAAGAGCAAAAAGATTACATGGCTGGAAAACAATGTAAGAATCATGTCTTCTCTCAGTGATGAAAACATGGAACAGTTAGACAAGATGGCTGAAGAACTGAGCAAAGAATATATTGCACAGTCTCCTGAAAGAGCAAACAAAAACGATTTAACAGCACTGTTCAAGATTGGTTACGGGCTGTATGTAGTTACATCCAACGATGGAACAAAGGACAATGGCCTGATTGTAAACACAGTAACACAGCTTACAGATAACCCGAACCGTATTGCAGTAAATATCAATAAAGCAAATTATTCTCACCATGTGATTAAGAAAACAGGTGTGATGAACGTGAACTGCCTTTCCGTGGAAGCTCCATTTGAAGTGTTCCAGAACTTTGGTTTCCAGAGTGGCCGTACTGTGGACAAGTTTGCAAACTGGCCAGCTTACCGTTCTGACAATGGACTGATGTTCCTTCCAAAATATATCAATGCATTTATGTCTCTGAAAGTAGAGCAGTATGTAGATTTGGATACACACGGAATGTTTATCTGTACAGTGACAGAGGCTCGTGTTATGAGTGATAAAGAAACTATGACTTATACTTACTACCAAAACAATGTAAAACCAAAACCACAGACAGAAGGCAAAAAAGGATTTGTATGTAAGGTTTGCGGATACATCTATGAGGGAGATGTACTTCCAGATGATTACATCTGCCCACTTTGCAAACATGGTGTTGCGGATTTTGAACCAATCGAATAAAGAATAGTCAGAAACTGCCACACAGAGTATCATCCGATGATAGGATAGAACGTTTGTGTGGCAGTTTTTTAAGTTTAAGGAGAAAGAGATGAAACTTAAAGGATTAAAAATAAACTTTCTGGGTGATAGCATTACAGAGGGACATGGCGTAGAAAATTTAGAAGATGTGTATTGGAATGTGTTAAAAAGAGAATGTGGTTTGGAAGAAGCCAGAGGATATGGCATTGGAGGAACCCGGATTGCAAGACAGATGCTTCCGTCTGAAAACCCGGCACATGATCTGGATTTTCTGTCCAGGGTAAAAGACATGGATTCGGATGCGGATGTGGTTGTATTTTTTGGAGGAACCAACGATTTTGGACATGGAGATGCACCATTGGGGCAGATGAGTGACCGTTCTCCTTATAGTTTTTATGGAGCATGTCATTGTCTTATGAGAAGTTTGATTCAGAAATATCCAGATGCAGTTTTGGTAGGAATGACACCGCTTCACAGAGAAATCGAAGAGCACGGAGAACGCAGACTGTTGGATTTTGTGAAAGCAGAACGTGAAGTTGCAGAATATTACAGCATTCCTTTGGTAGATTTGTATGCAGGAAGCGGGATTCAGCCCCAGGTACAGATTTTGAAAGAAAAGTATTGTCCCGATGGACTGCACCCAAATGTTGCAGGACATAAGCTTATTTATCAAAGATTAAGAGGAGTTCTGGAACAGCTTTAAAAAAGAGGAGAATCTTCATGCACACATGGAAATGTGCGAGGATTCTCCTCTTAGATATTTATAGAATAGATATGATCTTATACAGTGATTTTTCTCGCTTCATGCTCTGCGGCAACTTCTGCCGGTGTTTTCTCACGAAGCCTTGCTGCACCTTGATATTCTTTTGTAGGAATGAGATTTCCTTTTGCAAGGTTTTCTTTTGCCTGTGCAATACCTTCTGTGTACTGAGGGAGCCAGTGTTCCTGGGCTACCAGCATTTCATCGATCATTTGCCAGATTTCAGGAGGGTTACATACAGCTCCGGTGAGAGGATCCATCATAGCAGCCTGTTTCAGGAGTTGTACATTTCCACTTACAGCAGCTTCTACAGCCAGTTTCTGTACCCAGATAGACTGGGAACACACTGCCGCACAACCAAGAGGAAGATCACCGACCTTTGGTACGCTGATGCCATTTCCATCCACATAGCAAGGCACTTCTACCACAGATTCATCCGGGAGATTGGTGATACACCCTTCATTCATGACATTGAAGTGTCCCCGGTAGGTTCTGCCTGTCTCCAGAGATTCGATAATGTAAGAACAGTGTTCTTTTCCTCTTTGGGAACCATCTAGTTTTTTCGGTGGCTCCTGGAGAATCTTTGGATAATCGGTTTCAAACCAGTTACGTTCTTCTCTTGTGACTCTCAGATATCCGCCTGTTTCCCCGTTGATCCAGTTATCAAGATTAATCCAGTCTATCACTTCGTCAGGTCTTTTTCTGTACCAGGAAACATATTCGGATAAGTGGCCATTTGATTCCGTAGAGTAATATCCAAAGCGTTTTAAAATATCAATGCGGACTTTTTCCTCTTCACGGAATTTTTCATGAGCTTCAAATCCTGGAAGAATCTTTGGAAGCATATCCTCACCGTTATGTTTTACAGAAATATACCAGGTCTGATGGTTGATTCCTGCACAGATGATATCCAGTTCCTCTCTTGGAATGCCAAGAACTTCAGCAATCTGCATTTCTCCATGAATCTCTCCGTGGCACAGGCCGATAGTTCTGACTTTTCCATATTTGTTGCATGCCCAGGTTGCCATGGCATTTGGGTTGGAATAATTCAGCATGATAGCCCCTGGTTCTGCCACTTCACGAATATCCTTGCAGAAGTCCAGCATTGCTGCGATGACTCTTTGTCCATACATGATTCCACCAGTACAGAGAGTATCTCCCACACATTGATCTACACCATATTTTAATGGGATTTCAATATCTGTTTCAAATGCTTCCAGGCCTCCGATGCGGACACAGTTGACAATATAACGTGCATTTCTGAAAGCTTCTCTTCTGTCAGTAGTTGCCTGGATGGTAATAGGAATGTTATTGGCATCTAAATCCCTCTGGCATAAGGCTCTTGTTTTTTCAAGATTATCAGGATTGATGTCTGTAAAAGCAATTTCAATATTATGGAATTCTGGTACGGACATGATGTCTGTGAAAAGAGTACGTGCAAAAACCAGACTTCCGGCACCTATAAATGCTACTTTAAAACTCATTATAAAACCTCCTTGTCTAAAACATTTTCTTAGATGAGTTTTAGTATAGCGGATTAGTATTCTGGATGTGCAAGGTTTTATCAGAAAAAGAAAAAAATGCAATATATTGCCGCATTTAATTTTTTATGCTACATTGAAAAAAGAAAAGATATTTGCGGTAAAGGGGGAATTTTGTGAGCAGCATTTTTAATACAGAAGATTTTTATGTGGTGATTTCTGCGTTTTATGCAATTTCTATACCAGAGTTTCATATGCACACCCATACCCACGAAAGCTGTGAGATTATGTATGTTACAGGCGGTTCTTGTGAAGTGCAGTGCCAGGGGGAGGAGCTTCAATTGGGGCAGAACCAGTTTGTTTTTATAGATGCACAGGTGCCTCATAAGCTCGTCATTCCAGAGGGACATCCCTGTTCTGTTTTAAATATAGAATTTCAAAGAAGCCGTGAGGAAGGAATGATAGATTTATCTCCTCTTCAGAAAAATAGCCCGGATTTCCAGAAGTTTTGTAAACAAAACAATCCTTTTCTGGTGTCAGCCGATTTGCGGGGTCTTGGTTATGCTTTAAAAGATTTGATTACGCATTTACAAAAAGAAAACAGGCAGGAGGATTATCTCACAAATATTTTATTCCAACGAATGGTGCTGGAGCTTGCCTACTGTGTAAATCAAAATAAGCAGTCCGCAGGAATGTACTATTTAAGGAAAGCCTGTAGTTATATAGAAGAGAATCTGTGTGAATCAATGAAAGTTCCGGAAATTGCTGCTTATACAGGGATTAATAAATCTTATTTACAGCTTTTATTTTCCAGATTTTTGCATTGTACGATTGTTGATTATGTAAACCAGAAACGCATGGAAAGAGCAGTATTTTATCTGACTAACAGCACATCAAGTGTTACGGACATAGCCTTTGCCATAGGATATAACAGTAGACAGCATTTTGCCCATACCTTTGAAAAATACTTTGGCATGAGTCCTTTGAAGTATCGGAAACTTCATTCCAGGACATTGGTGCCGGATACTGGGGAGGTTCAGTATGTGCTGGAGAAGGAGAGTAAGGTGAAGGAAATATATTTAGGAAGGGAACGTTAAACAATCATTAAGGGAGCATATCATTTCAGACAGCTCCCTTATCTCTTTATCGCTTAATATCGTAATTCATATTCATGAGATTCCTGATAGTGGAAGCATCATCCGTGATATTTCCGTCTCCACGGATGGTATGTTTGATCGCGCTGCTTGCTACAGCGAAATTCACCATATCCATTGGTTTGTAATCATGCATCATGGCATAAATTAATCCACCTGCAAAGGCGTCACCGCCACCTACACGGTCTAAGATGTTAAAGGTAAATAACTTGCTTTCAAAGGTGTGATCTTCATACCACATAAATGCTTTCAGGCTGTTTTCACTTCCGCTGTGGGCATAACGCACATGGCGGGCAATGCATTTTAAGTTCGGATAACGCTCAATAAAAGCCTGGAAAATTTCATCCTGCTGTTCATAGCTTGGCTGTAGCGGAACTCCGTCTTTTACATCTCCTTTACTGTGGTTATCTTCATCTTTCCACAGATGATAAGGCTCGATGCCAAGAAGAACATCCACATAGGGAAGACATTCTGTACAGAAATCACGGGCTTCTTCCCAGGTCCACAGTTTGCTGCGGAAGTTTCCGTCAAAGCTTACGGTAAGTCCTTTTTCCTTTGCGGTTTTCAGGCACTCCATAATGAAATCACGGCAGTTCTGATTCAGAGCAGGAGTGATACCGCTTAAATGAAGCCAGGTAAATCCATCTAAAAGAGCTGCAATATCAACAGTGCTGAAATCAAATTCTGTAAAAGCACTATGTTTCCGGTCATAAGTTACTTCGCTGGCACGGATTCCGTATCCGGCTTCCAGATAATAAGTTCCGAGACGGTGGCTTGGTGTCTGCTCTGGTGTAGTCAGAATCACAGGGGTACAGTGAACGTCATTGCTCCGAAGCATGCGGACCGCACTTTTGCCAAGACTGTTATTAGGAACAACGGTGAAAAATGTACTGTCAACACCCAGATTCGCCAGGGCAAGAGCAATATTCGCTTCGCTTCCGCCATAACTTGCCTCAAAATTTGTAGCAACACGGATTTTATCGTAGTTTGGAGGAGTCAGGCGGAGCATGACCTCACCAATGGTTATAAATTTGTGGCTGCTGGTATTGTTCAGCAGAGGATTTGAATGCTGCATAGGAACCTCCTTGTATGCAAGACTATATTGGTTTTAGTTTCGTTATTCTTATTTTAGATGATTCAATACTGCATTGCAATGCAAATATCCAATAATTAATGTATTATTATAGGCACATTCTCAGAAAAATTCGATTTTTTATATTCTTTTGGGGTACATTTGTTTCGTTCTTTAAAAATCCGGTTGAAGGTCTGCTGGTTGTGATACCCACATTCTATGGCAATGGTAGTAATATTCATATCTGAATTATGCAGTAAATGTTTAGCGTAGTTCATACGCAGTGCATTGAGATACGCTGTAAAGTGAATCCCAAGAACATTAGAAAAAATTCTGGACAAATGATATTTTCCAATGCCAAAGTGATTAGCAACGCTGGTAAGTGTCAGTTCTTCCTGAAAATGACTGGCAATATAAGCGATAATCTCACAGACAAGATCCTGAGGGGGCTGGTTTTGATAGTCTGTAAGCTGTAGATTCGGAGAAAGCCGGCATAACATCAGAGATAATAAGGAAGAAATCAAAGAACGCTGATCATCCTCTTGTTTGATTTCAAACAGTCTTTTTTCTGCAAAAAGAACATCATCATGCAAATCTTCCTTCCGGATAACAGGAGTTAAAGGATATTTACTGAGCAGAAGTTTCTTATGAAGGGGCAGCAAGTCTAAATAACCATTGATAATGTTAAGCTGAGTATTTCCCGTGGTGGATAAGGTGTGATAATCATGTGTCACATTGGGGAAAATCACAGCAACATCTCCCTCCTGGATTAAATAGGTTTCCTTTCCAATCTGCATTTCTAGAAATCCTTTTTCAGCACGGACATATTCAATATACTGGTGTACATGGAGAGGATATTGTAAGGGATTATATTCTTTGACAGCAAAAAAATATTCTTCTTTTTTTTCGTAAAACATAATTTTATCTCCTGCAATAAATGTGTGGTATTTTAAATAAAATATGAAACATTATAACGCAAGGTTTGATATAATGTCAAATATCAAAAGAAAAATGCAGTAAAACTTGTGCCAATCGCACAAAAGACTTTGTGAGCGCTCAGAAAAAAAGAAGAATTATTGTGTGAAAAAAGAAAACGGTATGCTAATGTAGAAAGGAGCAGCAATATGAAAAAACGTAATTTAAAGGCAATCAGTACACTTTTATGCACAGCACTTTGTGTATCTCTTACAGCTTGTGGTTCAAGCTCAGAAAGTTCAGAAGGAGACGCAAAGAAATCGGAGGAGTCCGGAAGCGGAAAAGGTCTTGAGGTAGCATATAATCTTACAACAGAAGATTTTGCAGTTTTTGAAGACATTATAAAAGGTTTTACAGAAGAAACAGGAATTGATGTAACGATTTATAATGGCGGAGACGATTATGAATCTGCTATGAAGACTCGTATGTCTTCAGGAGATTTACCAGATATGTGGGTAACACACGGATGGAGTTTAATTCGTTACAGCGAATATATGATGGATTTAAGTGATCAGCCTTGGGTAGAAAAAATTGATGCAGGGCTTAAAGATGTTATTAGCAATGATGACGGAGAGTTGTTTATTCTTCCAATTACACAGGCGGTTGCAGCAATTATGTATAATAAAGATGTTCTGACAGCAGCAGGTGTTGACGCATCTTCCATCCGGACATGGGATGATTTTGATGCTGCATGTAAAGCAGTTTCGGAAAAAACAGATGCGGCACCAATTGAAATTTGCCTTGGGGATGGATATGATTCTTACTCATTGGAAGTAATCTGGCCTACTTTATATTCTAATAGTGACGTGGCAGATAATGTAGTAGATGCATTAAAAGACGGAAGTTTTGATTGGAATGCTAATGGACAGGAAGGTTTCCAGATGCTTTCAGACTGGTATAATGCTGGATATTTTAATGAGGATTATGTCAGTGGTCAAAAAGATGATATTTGTAAGGCCATGGCAAATGGAGAGGGGGCATTTGCATTATATTCCACAGAGATGATACCATCTGTATTAGCATATAATGAATCTGCTAATATTGGTATTCTTCCTGTACCTGCTAAAGAAGAGTCAGGAGCTTCTTACTTTGGGACAGGAGAAGGTAATTTCAGTTGTTTCGGTATCTGGAAAGACACAAAATACGCAGATGAATGCAAACAACTTTTAGAATATTTAGCAAAACCAGAGATAGCAGTTCAAATCGTAAAAATAGACGGTGGTATTCCTGCTCTTACAGATATTGCATTATCTGAAACAGATGATGCGGCATATACAACAAATGCCTTTAAAGAAGCACAGGAGTTGTTTGAGGGTGATTTGACCTATGATAATTTCTTTGACCGTGAATATCTTCCAAGTGGTATGTGGAGTGTAATGGCAGATTCTGTATCTACATTACTTGCTGATGGTGATCCGGAAGGAAGTATGGAAGAAGCAACAACTATGGTTGCAGATAATTATAATGATTTGATGGGAAATTAGTAAAACTTTGAGTGAATTTATAGATAGACTTTGCACATGGATGAGAGTATCTGCACCTTTCCAGGTGCAAAGTCTATTTTTGTAGGAGTGCTTATGATTAAAAAAAGAAAACGTAGACTAAATTGGTTTTATGTGCCAGCCATTATCTTAATGATAACATTTATTGCATATCCGTTGTGCAATGCAATTTACTTATCTTTTTTTCAGTGGAATGGCTATTCTGTAAATAAAGAATTTATAGGTGTTGGAAATTATAAAGCAATGTTTGAAGATAAGGTTTTTATTTCTTCTTTGAAAAATACTTTGATTTACGGCTTTGGTTCCACTATTTTTCAGCAGATAATAGGGCTTTCTTTAGCGTTGTTCTTGAATAGTAAATTTAAGGGAAGAGGAATTATCCGTACAGTTATATACATGCCAGCGATGGTATCTGGTCTGGTTATGGGATATATTATGTATTTCTTCTTCCAATATAAAGGCGGCGTGGTAAACGATATTATGGCCATGCTTGGGCTGAATGCGTATGACTGGCTTGGAAATGGTGGCTCAGCCATTGCTGTTATTGTCTTCATTAATACATGGCAGTTTGTAGGAGTCAGCATGGTTATTTATCTGGCAGGTATTCAAGGCGTTTCACAGTCTTATATAGAAGCTGCAACCATGGATGGGGCTACCGCCTGGGAGAGATTTCGATATGTTATTTTACCATTGTTGGTTCCGGCATTATCTTCATCAGTGATTTATAATTTGATTGGTGGCTTAAAACTCTATGATGTAATTATTGCATTGACAGATGGAGGGCCGGCAAAGAAGACACATTCTTTAGCAACATATATAGCAAATCGATACTTTGATGCGGAACGTGCAGGATATGCAGCAGCAATTGGTGTATTTTCTTTTGTTATGATTATGATTATATCCATGATAGTAAATGGATATTTCCGTAAAAAGGAGGTTGAGCTATGATGGAGAGACTAAAATGGTTATTGAAAAAGAAAAAAGAACCAATGCCTTGGGATGAACGAGAAGAAAAAATGAAATTTAAGGCAAAAGATTGGTGGAAGTATCTGCTTAGCCTGTTTTTATTAATTGTATATTTGTTTCCGTTTTATGTAATTATTAATGTGTCTTTAAAATCTTTTAGTGATACAACATCTAGGATGCAGTTTCCAAAAGAAATTTATTGGGATAATTATGAAAAAGTCATTGCTAGTGGTGAGATTTTTACAGGTATTATTAACTGCCTTATTATTACAGTATTTGTTCTGCTTTTGGAAATTATAATTGGTTGTATGGCAGCATATGGATTATCCAGAAATCAATCTAAGTTAAATGAAATTGTTCGTAGTTTGATTATGTCTGTTATGATGATTACGCCATTGACTATTTTAGTAGGTGTTTATTCTACTATGTCAAAAATTCATGCCACTTCAACTTATTGGGGAATGGTATTAGTGCTAAGTGCTTTTGGATTGCCACTGGTTATCTTTTTATATACTAATTTTATATCGTCTATTCCAATTGAATTAGATGAAGCAGCAGCTATAGATGGGGCAACCAATTTTCAGATATTTTACAAGGTGATTTTGCCTCAGTTAAAGACCGTGACCGTTACAGTTATTATTCTCCAAGGTGTTGGAGTTTGGAATGAATATACTTATGCATACTATTTTCTACAAAAAACATCTATGCGGACAATAACCTTAGTCATTAAAACATTTTTCTCAGCAGTTTCTAATGATTATGGTGCAGCAGCAGCTACAGCAGTAATCGGTATGCTTCCGCTGATTATAGTTTATCTTTGTCTACAAAAATATTTTATTCAGGGACAAGTAGATAGTGCTATTAAAGGTTAATATAGTTTCTGCTATAAAAGAAAAGAGGTGAGTATTTGAAGTTATCATTAGATTCTCCTATTGTTGATAAGACCAATCAAATTGCGGATATTATAATACTTGGTTTTCTCTGGCTTTTGACATCAATCCCTATTATCACAATAGGACCTGCAAGTATAGCATTGTACTACGCTATGGTAAAATCAGTAAGAAAAAAACATGATACAGCAATAAATGCTTTCTTTTATTCTTTTAAACAGAATTTCAGGCAGGGGATAGAAGCTACATTTTTATATTTGGGCTATGGAGGTATTATTATCTATTATATTTTGCTGGCACAAAGTCATCTGTTTTTTCAAGAAAATTCTTATATGACAGTTGCTATGGGAATAATTATAACAGCTCCGTTTATATTTACGGGACTTTATATTTTCCCTATTATATCCAGATTTGAAAATGTATTGCTTAAACAGATTTTTTATGCATTACATATGTCTGTAGGAAATATTATAACGACGGGGTTTCTTTGTGTACTGTTGGTTTTGGTATGCTTATTGATTTATTTATATCCTTTTTTATTAATTGTTCTTCCTGGTTTTTTTGTATATGCCTCTTCTTTTTTTATAGAAAAAATTTTTAGAAGATATACAAAAAAAATTGCGAAAGATAATATAGGACAAGAGGAATTACCGTGGTATTTAGAATAAAAATTAGTTTTAAATAATATGGATAGGAGTGTTGATTATGAACAAAAATGCATTTGCACCGACACCGCCTATGGGGTGGAATAGCTGGGATTGTTATGGTGCTTCTGTGACAGAAAAAGAGTTAAGGCAAAATATAGACTACATGGCAGAACACTTGAAAGACCATGGATGGGAATATATTGTCTGCGATATTCAGTGGTATGAGCCAACAGCAGATTCCAGTCATTACCATAAGTTTGCTGATTTGTGTATGGATGAATATGGAAGACTGATACCTGCACCAAACCGTTTCCCTTCTGCGGCAAATGGAAAAGGTTTTAAGGAAATTGCTGACTATACACACAGCAAAGGATTGAAATTTGGCATTCATATCATGCGTGGTATTCCACGCCAGGCAGTGGCTCAGAATGTGAAGATCAAAGATAGTAAATATACAGCCAGAGAGGCTGCACATCCTTCTTCCATTTGCTGTTGGAATACAGATATGTATGGCTTGGATACAACGAAACCCGGGGCACAGGATTATTATGATTCGATTTTAGAGCTGTATGCTTCCTGGGGTGTAGATTTCATTAAAGTAGACGATATCTGTGTGAAATATGGACGGCCTGGGGATGAGAGTACATTGGAATACGGTGGTGACGAAATTGAGATGTTAAGAAATGCCATTGACAAGTGCGGACGTCCCATTGTTCTTAGCCTGTCACCGGGACCTGCTATGGTGGAGCAGGCAGGGCATCTCTGCAAACATGCAAATATGTGGCGTATCACCAATGACTTGTGGGATAGCTGGGAAAACATTATGGAGATGTTTAGACGCTGCAACAATTGGAGTCCTTATGTGTCGCAGGGATGTTATCCTGACTGTGATATGCTTCCGGTTGGGCATATTTCTATCCGAGGCTGTGAGCATGGATTGACAGACCGCAAGACCAGACTTTCAAAGGAAGAGCAGAGAACCATGTTTACTCTGTGGTGTATTTTCCGTTCTCCTATGATGCTTGGCTGTGAGCTGACGGATATGGATGAGTGGACAAAATCCTTAGTGACCAATGATGAGGTTCTGGGACTTTTGAAGAAGAGCAGGAATGCTCATCAGGTACTTCGCACAGGTGATTTTATTCTGTGGAAAGCAGAGGATGAAGAGGGAAACACCTATGCCGCATTTTTCAATATTACGAACTGGGAAGAGACTTTTAGTGTAAGTTTGAAGCAGCTTGGGTTGGAAGGAAAATGCCAGGTTCATGATATGTGGAGTGGAGAAGATTTAGGAGAGGCAGAGGAGGCTATAGAAGTCACCTTGAAATCTCATGATGCGATGCTATACCAGTTAAGATAGAAAAAGATTTTTGAATAAAAAGGCACTGCCCTGTCATTCATTGAAATGCAGCAGCAGTGCTTTTATCTGTTCAATATAAAATTTTATCTCCTGTCCGGCACGATTTCCAGCCAATATCCATCCGGGTCAGAAATGAAGTAAATTCCCATTTCTTTATTCTCGTAACAGATACAGCCCATTTCTTCATGCAGCTTGTGTGCTGCTTCAAAGTTATCTGTGCGGAATGCCAGGTGAAATTCGCAGTCACCCAGGTTGTATGGTCTGTCAAAATCTCTTAACCAGGTTAATTCTAACTCAAAATCAGTAGTTCTATTACCAAGATATACAATGATAAAAGAACCGTCTGGAGCTTCAATTCTTCGTTTTTCAGTAATTCCAAGGGCATTCTTATAGAATTCCATAGAACGTTCCAGATCTTTAACATTGTAATTTTCGTGAGTCATCTGAAATCTCATAGGGATATCCTCCTAAAGTTCTGACTGCTTTATTCTGTACACAGAAAGGTTTGGCCTTCTTGTTCTAGTTGCTGAATGTGTTCCTTATATAGCTGTCCCCCTACAGAGGTTGTGAACTTCTGGATAATGGAATAGTCCTTCCAGAAATGCATGGGAAAAACGTATTGGATGTTGCCTGTCTGTTCTAGAATGTATTGGAAGCCCTTACTGTACCATTCGCCCTGGCGTGGGTCCAGGGGAAGAAAGGCTGCAAAAATATCAAGACCCTTTAAAGGTTCCGTATATTTTTTGAAATTGGCAGTCATGTTGTTGTTATATTGTTTGGATTCTCCCGGCCATACCCACCAGTTTAAATCTCCGGCATGATAAATCCATTTTTCCTGGTAATGTATCAAAAAGGCTACACCGCAGTCCGTAGAAGGAAGTGTATGAATTTCCAGTTTGTCCGAGGTTCCTTCCACAGGAAGAACTAGGTGTTCCCTGGATTTGATGAAGTGTACGGCATCTTTATTTTCGGGAGTTATATACTTTTTTGCCTGTCCCATGATATCACGGGATAGAATATAGCATATTTTGGAAAAACCCACAATAGAAAAAATTTCTGAATTATAGTGGTCTCCATGACTGTGGGAAGCAAAAATGTACAATGGTTTTTCCTTAGGGAGTGCAGGAATTGTTCCTTCGTAGTAATCAAAAAGCCAGCAGCAATTATCCCACTCCAGAAGAAAACCGCTGTGCCCGATGTAGGTAACTTTCATCAAAATTCTCCTTTTTTCCGTTTTTTATTCTTCTTTCTTCTTTTATGAGAACGGCGGATCCTTACAGACAGAGTAACAATATAAAAAATCATAGCGGCTGCTATAAAAAGCAATGCCGGGTATTTCCAGTTCGGAAGTTCATGGAAGGTCTCTGTCATATCATGGACAAGACCTTTCGGTGAAGAAGAACCTGTTTCCTTGGAAGAATCAGGAGTAATGTCAGTCTCTTTTTCTTCTGATTCCTTCTGGAAGGTCATGTTTCCCTGTTTGACAGCTTCTTTGCGAATGCCAAGTTCTTTGGCCGCGGCAAGAATTTCATCAGTTGCAGGTAAGGAGGAATTGCCAAGAACCGTTTCCCCATAGCGATAGGTAACGAGCAAAGTATTGTCTTCCTCTAAAGTAGTCTGAAAAGAAAGAGTCTCTTTTTGTTCTTTCGGAACGATTAGAGAGGAATCCTGGAATACCGGAGCTAAAATTTCCTGCTCTAAAAGTTTTGCCCCAAGGGTATCATCTTTTGTGGCAGAGAAGGTTTCAGCCTGTGGTGCTGTTTTCTGGAAATTTTGAAATCCGTAGTCAAACAGTGCCTTGGTATCGTTGTAATGTTCGTTGATATCAGCAAGAACCACACATACAAGACGCATACCATCTCTCTCAGCATAAGTTACCAGGGTGTTGCCGGCTTTTTCCGTATAACCGGTTTTTCCGCCCAGGCAGCCTTCATAATATTCCGGCTTGTCGGGAAGTACCATTTTATGATGATTGTTCAGCCAGCGTGTTTCGTTGGTAATGTTGGTGGCTGGTACAATATAATATGGCGTTTTAATGATTTCCCGGAAGGTTTCATTCTGGAAGGCAGTACAGGAAATTATGGCTAAATCTCTGGCTGTGGTATAGTGGTCTTCGTGGTACAAGCCATTGGCATTGACGAAATGGGTGTTTTCACAGCCCAGGTCTTTGGCACGCTGGTTCATGGAATCGACAAAAGCCTGTACCGTGCCACCGATATATTCGGCAACACCAGAAGAGACTTCATTTGCAGATGCCAAAAGAATAGCGTAGGCAGAATCCTTCATAGTAAGAGTTTCCCCAGGTTTGATGCCAATATGCGTACTGTCGGCTTCAATATTGTTTACCTCATCAGTGAAGGTAATCTGCGTATCAAAAGGAACCTGTTCAATGGCCAGCATAGCGGTCATGATTTTTGTGGTGCTGGCAGGAGCCCGTTTTTTATCAATGCCTTTGGCATAGAGAATCGAACCAGAATCAATATCCATCAAAATAGCAGTTTCAGCGACCACCTTTGGACCTTGCGGCCAGCCTGGAATACTATTAGAATCGATTTCCCACTCATAGCTTTCTGGTTTCTCTGGTTCTTCTGGAGTGGAGTTTTCTGTATCATCTGCCTGGGCTGCCATCACCGGAGTTACACAGGAGGTAACTGTAAGAGCAGTACACAGAAGCAGTGTTTTCCATAAATTTTTTATCTTCTTTTTCATAAAAATCTCCGTTTCCCTTCTTGTAAACTAAGGTATATTATAAGGGATTTACGGGATTATAGCAATGAAATTATATAAACCCACTTGACACCCCCAAATACTCCCAGTATAATGAATTCATATCTGCAAAAACATAGATGGAGACAGTATTTTGCTGGCAAACGTTTCAGCGAGCCGGGGAAGGTGGAAGCCCGGTACCAGTAGCAGTAAAAGAACATCACTCCGGAGTTGCTATCTGAACTGAGTAAGACACGCCGGCTTTTCCTCCGTTAAAAGGAACGCATATAAAAGCACACAAGCTTCGTATGTTGTAAGAGGTGGTATAACGAAAGCATATGTATGGCTCTCGTCCTGTTACAGGACGGGAGTTTTTTTGCATGGTAAGAAAGTTTTTTAAACAGGGAAATTGAAAGGAGAAAATCATGTATCAAAAAGTAAGTACAGACCTGAATTTTGTACAGCGTGAAAAAGAAGTCGAGAAATTCTGGAAAGATAATGACATCTTTAAAAAGAGTATGGAACAGAAAAAACAGGGTGAAACCTATACCTTCTATGACGGACCGCCTACAGCAAACGGAAAACCGCATATTGGGCATGTTCTGACCCGTGTTATCAAAGATATGATTCCAAGATACCGCACCATGAAAGGAAAAATGGTTCCACGTAAAGCAGGATGGGATACTCATGGTCTTCCGGTAGAGCTGGAAGTAGAAAAATTATTGGGATTAGATGGAAAAGAACAGATTGAAGAATATGGTCTGATTCCATTTATTGACAAATGTAAAGAAAGTGTCTGGAAATACAAAGGAATGTGGGAAGATTTCTCATCCACTGTTGGTTTCTGGGCAGATATGGACAATCCATATGTTACTTACGATGACAATTATATCGAGTCTGAGTGGTGGGCATTAAAAGAAATCTGGAACAAAGGACTGTTATACAAAGGTTTCAAGATTGTTCCATATTGTCCACGTTGTGGAACCCCTCTTTCCGCACAGGAAGTTGCACAGGGATACAAGGATGTAAAAGAACGCTCTGCCATTGCACGTTTCAAAGTGGTTGGAGAAGATGCTTATATCCTGGCATGGACTACCACACCTTGGACTCTGCCTTCTAACGTTGCACTCTGTGTAAATCCAGACGAGCAGTATGTAAAGGTAAAAGCAGCAGACGGCTATACTTATTATATGGCAGAAGCACTGCTTGATACAGTTCTTGGAAGCCTGGAAAGAGAAGAAGGAACACCGGCATACGAAGTTCTGGAAACTTATGTAGGAAAAGATCTGGAATATAAAGAATACGAGCCATTATATAATTTCAAGAAGCTGGATAAAAAGGCACATTACGTTGTTTGTGATACTTATGTAACCCTGACTGATGGTACTGGTGTGGTTCATATTGCACCTGCATTTGGTGAAGACGACAGCAAGGTGGGAAGAAAATATGACCTTCCATTCCTGCAGTTAGTAGATGAAAAAGGTGAAATGACCAAAGAAACCAAGTGGGCAGGAACCTTCTGCAAGAAAGCAGACCCGGAAGTTCTGAAAGATCTGGCAGAGAGAAACCTTCTGTTCTCTGCACCGAAGTTTGAGCATAGCTATCCGCACTGCTGGAGATGTGATACACCACTGATCTACTATGCAAGAGAATCCTGGTTCATCAAGATGACAGCAGTAAAAGAAGACCTGATCCGCAATAATAATACCATCAACTGGATTCCGGAAAGCATCGGTAAAGGCCGCTTCGGAGACTGGCTGGAAAATGTACAGGACTGGGGAATCAGCCGTAACCGTTACTGGGGAACACCGTTAAACGTATGGGAATGTGAGTGCGGACATATGCATTCTATTGGAAGCCGTCAGGAACTTTATGAAATGAGCGGAAACGAAGCTGCCAAGACCGTAGAGCTTCACAGACCATATATTGATGAAATCACTATCAAGTGTCCAGAATGTGGAAAAGAAATGCACCGTGTACCGGAAGTAATTGACTGCTGGTTTGACTCAGGAGCAATGCCTTTTGCACAGCACCATTATCCATTTGAGAATCAGGATCTGTTTGAGCAGCAGTTCCCGGCAGACTTTATTTCCGAAGCTGTAGACCAGACCCGTGGATGGTTCTATTCTCTTCTGGCAGAGTCTACCCTCTTGTTTAATAAGGCACCTTATAAGAATGTTATTGTTCTTGGTCATGTGCAGGACGAAAACGGACAGAAAATGAGTAAGTCCAAAGGAAATGCAGTAGACCCATTTGAAGCACTGGAAAAATACGGTGCAGACGCTATCCGCTGGTATTTCTATGTAAACAGTGCTCCATGGCTGCCAAACCGCTTCCATGGCAAGGCAGTACAGGAAGGACAGCGTAAATTCATGGGTACACTGTGGAATACTTATGCATTCTTCGTGCTTTATGCGAATATTGATGAATTTGACGCAACAAAATATACATTAGAGTACGATAAACTTCCGGTTATGGATAAATGGTTGCTTTCTAAGTTAAATACCGTAGTAAAAGCAGTAGATGAGAATCTAGCAAACTACAAGATTCCAGAGACAGCAAGAGCACTTCAGGAATTTGTAGACGATATGAGTAACTGGTATGTAAGAAGAAGCCGTGAACGTTTCTGGGCAAAAGGTATGGAGCAGGATAAGATTAATGCTTATATGACCCTTTACACTGCACTGGTTACCATTTCCAAGGCAGCAGCGCCTATGGTTCCGTTTATGACAGAAGAAATCTACCAGAACCTGGTAAGAAGCATTGACCAGACTGCACCGGAAAGTATTCATCTGTGCGACTTCCCAGAGGTTCAGGAAGCATGGATTGATAAAGAATTAGAAGAGAACATGGATGACTTGCTGAAAGTGGTTGTTATGGGCCGTGCATGCAGAAATACAGCAAACATCAAGAACCGCCAGCCAATCGGAAAGATGTTTGTAAAAGCACCGTTTGAGCTTTCTGAATTCTACAAAGAGATTATTGAAGATGAATTAAATGTAAAAGAAATGACCTTTACAGATGATGTAAGAGACTTTACTTCCTACACCTTTAAGCCACAGTTAAAGACTGTTGGACCAAAATATGGTAAATTCCTGGGAGGAATTAAAACAGCACTTGCCGAATTAGACGGAAATAAGGCTATGGATGAGCTTAAGGCCAATAATGAGCTAAAACTTGACATAAATGGACAGGAAATTGTATTATTAGAGAGTGATTTGTTGATTGATATGGCACAGATGGAGGGGTATGTATCAGAGTCTGACAATGATCTTACTGTTGTGCTGGATACAAACCTTACACCAGAACTTTTGGAAGAAGGTTTCGTACGTGAAATCATTAGCAAAATCCAGACCATGCGTAAAGAGGCTGACTTTGAAGTGACTGATAAGATTATTGTTTCGCTAGAAGGAAATCAAGTAATTGAAGGCATTTTCCGTGTGCATGAAGCTGAAATTAAGTCTGAAGTACTGGCAGCAGAAGTTGTGTACAATGAGATCAAAGGTTATACTAAAGAATGGAAAATCAATTCCGAGAGCGTTACATTTGGCGTGGAAAAATTCTCATGAAACCTGTAGGAGGGAAAGAGAAATGTTAGATCATCATTTCAAGAAAGAAGAATTTAAAGAAAGCGTTAAAGAAAACGTAAAGATGCTTTACAGAAAAACTATTGAAGAGGCTACTCAGGAACAGGTTTTCCAGGCAGTGTCTCTGGCTGTAAAGGATGTTGTTATTGACAACTGGCTTTTAACACAAAAGCAGTATGAAAAAGATGACCCGAAGATTGTGTACTATTTATCCATGGAGTTCCTTATGGGACGTGCACTTGGTAATAATCTGATTAACTTATGTGCATACAACGAAGTAAAAGAAGCTCTGGATGAATTAGGATTTGACTTAAATACCATTGAAGACCAGGAACCAGACCCGGCTCTTGGAAACGGAGGTCTGGGAAGGCTGGCAGCATGTTTCCTGGATTCTCTGGCAACCTTAGGATACTGTGCATATGGCTGCGGTATCCGTTACCGTTACGGTCTGTTCAAACAGAAAATCGAGAACGGTTATCAGGTAGAAGTACCGGATAACTGGTTAAAGAACGGTTATCCATTTGAACTGCGCCGTCCTGAATATGCAAAAGAAGTAAAATTCGGTGGATATGTAAGAGTAGAATACGACCACGCAACAGGCAGAAACCGTTTCGTACAGGAAGGCTATCAGTCTGTCCGTGCAGTACCATACGATATGCCAATCGTTGGTTACAACAATAAGATTGTCAACACACTGCGTATCTGGGATGCAGAAGCAATCAATGACTTCCAGTTAGACCTGTTCGACAAAGGTGAATATCACAAAGCAGTAGAGCAGGAAAACCTGGCAAAAAATATCGTAGAAGTTCTGTATCCAAATGATAACCACTATGCAGGAAAAGAACTTCGTCTGAAACAGCAGTATTTCTTCATTTCTGCAAGTATTCAGGCTGCAATTGAAAAATTTAAGAAAGCCCACAGTGACCTTCATGACCTGCCGAAGAAAGTAACCTTCCAGTTAAATGATACCCATCCAACCATGACTGTTGCGGAACTTATGAGAATTCTCATTGACGAAGAAGGAATGGAATGGGATGAAGCATGGGATATCACAACCCATACCTGTGCATACACAAACCATACGATTATGGCAGAAGCTCTGGAAAAATGGCCAATCGAGCTGTTCTCCAAACTGCTTCCTCGTGTATATCAGATTATTGAAGAAATCAACAGAAGATTCCTGTTGGAAATCCAGCAGAAATATCCTGGAAATCAGGAAAAAATCAGAAAAATGGCAATCATTTATGATGGCCAGGTGAAAATGGCTCACCTTGCAATTGCGGGAGGATATTCTGTAAACGGTGTTGCACAGCTTCACACAGAAATTCTGAAGAAACAGGAATTAAAAGATTTCTATGAAATGTATCCTGAAAAATTCAACAATAAGACAAACGGTATTACCCAGAGACGTTTCCTGCTTCACGGAAACCCACTTCTGGCAGACTGGATTACAGAACATATCGGTGATGGCTGGATTACCAACCTTCCAGAACTTGCAAAACTGAAAGTTTATGCAGATGACAAGAAGGCACAGCAGGAATTCATGAACATCAAATACCGTAACAAAGTACGTCTTGCTAAGTACATTCTGGAGCACAACGGAATCGAAGTAAATCCGAACTCCATCTTTGACGTACAGGTTAAGAGACTTCATGAGTACAAACGCCAGCTTATGAACATCCTTCACGTTATGTACCTGTACAATAAGATTAAAGAACATCCGGAAATGCCGTTCTATCCAAGAACCTTTATCTTCGGTGCAAAGGCAGCAGCAGGCTACAGACGTGCAAAACAGACAATTAAGCTGATCAACGCAGTAGCAGATGTAATCAATAATGACGCTTCCATTGATGGAAAGATTAAAGTTGTATTTATCGAAAACTACCGTGTATCCAATGCAGAAATGATTTTTGCAGCAGCAGATGTTTCTGAGCAGATTTCTACAGCAAGTAAAGAAGCTTCAGGAACAGGTAACATGAAATTCATGTTAAACGGTGCTCCAACAATTGGTACTATGGACGGTGCTAACGTGGAAATCGTAGAAGAAGTAGGTGCTGAAAATGCATTTATCTTCGGTCTTTCTTCTGACGAAGTTATCAACTACGAAAACCATGGCGGATACGACCCAATGCAGTATTTCAACAACGATCCTGACATCAGAAACGTACTGATGCAGCTGATTAACGGAACTTATTCTCATGGAGATTTCAATATGTTCCGTGAAATCTATGATTCTCTGTTGAATACAAAATGCAGTGACAGAGCAGATACTTACTTTATTCTGGCTGACTTCAAGTCTTATGCAGCAGCACAGGAAAAAGTAGAAGAAGCTTACAGAGACGAAGAAAGATGGGCTAAGATGGCACTTCTTAACACCGCTTGCTCCGGTAAGTTTACCTCTGACAGAACCATCCAGCAGTATGTAGATGAAATCTGGCATCTGGATAAAGTTGTTATTGGGAAATAAGAACTGAATAAGAATATGGAAATGGCCCACAGGATATTTTTCTGTGGGCTGTTTGTGTTAAGAGAATGAGAGTAAGCAAAAGTGTGCAAATCTACATGAAATCTGTTTTCTATTTGGATTTTATGCTACAATAAAAGTATAAATGAAGTTATAAAAACAGAAAGAGAGAGTGACACATGGAAAATCAGCAAAAGACTCTTTTGTTTGAAGAAATACCAATACCAAAGGCCGTAGCCACACTTGCAGTACCTACGGTGCTGAGTTCCCTGGTTATGGTGCTTTATAATCTTGCAGATACTTATTTCGTAGGAATGTACAATGACCCGGTACAAAATGCAGCAGTTGCACTGGCAGCACCTGTATTACTGGCTTTTAATGCCATCAATAACTTGTTTGGAGTAGGAAGCTCCAGCATGATGAGCCGTGCTCTGGGACGGAAAGATTATGAAACCGTTTATAAAAGTTCAGCATTTGGCTTTTATTGTGCTTTATTTAGTGGCATTTTGTTTTCCCTTTTATGTGGAGTGTTTCAGCAGCCACTTTTAAGGATTCTTGGTGCAGATACGAATACGGCACTGGCAACCGGAGCATACCTGAAATGGACAGCGGTTTTTGGTGCGGTTCCGTCTATATTAAATGTGGTACTGGCTTACATGGTACGTTCAGAAGGTTCTGCACTCCATGCCAGCATCGGAACCATGAGTGGCTGTGTGCTGAATATTATTCTGGATCCGATTTTTATTTTGCCCTGGGGACTAAACCTTGGAGCAGAAGGAGCAGGACTGGCGACCTTTTTATCTAATTGCGGAGCGTTCACCTATTTTCTTGTGCTCCTGTATAAAAAAAGAAAAGAGACCTATGTATGCATACGCCCTAATAAATTTTCTTTTGACAAAAAGATTGTCATGGGGATATGTGGTGTAGGAATACCTGCTTCGATTCAAAACCTGCTGAATGTTACAGGAATGACTCTTTTAAATAATTTTACATCTTCCTTTGGAGCAGATGCTGTGGCAGCTATGGGAATTGTGCAGAAGATTAATCAGGTACCTATGCAGATTGCAATGGGACTGTCACAGGGGATTATGCCACTGATTAGTTATAATTATTCCAGCAAAAATTATAAAAGGATGCGGAAAACCCTTACCTTTACAGCAAAAATCAGTCAAGGATTCTTATGCACGGTAGCAGTTGCTTATTTTGTATTTGCAGGAAACCTGGTTGCTATGTTTATGAATAACGAGGTGATTATTGGTTATGGAACACAATTTTTGAGAGGATTTTGTATCAGTATGCCGTTCTTGTGTATGGATTTTCTGGCTGTTGGTGTGTTCCAGGCTGTTGGTCTTGGAAGATATGCCCTTGTGTTTGCAATCATGAGAAAAGTAGTTTTGGAAATTCCGGCACTGTATATTCTGAATACACTATTCCCGTTATACGGATTAGCATATGCACAGCTTACAGCAGAAGTGGTTCTGGCAGCAGCAGCAATTATAGTACTTATAAGACTTTTCAGAAAACTGGATAGAGAATTGGTTATTTCATAGTGGGTACAAAGTGAGCATAGTCTTGATTTTCCCTGTTCTCTATGCTATACTACCAATCGTTGTAAAGCCCATAAAAATAAGGTCTATAGGGCTTTTTGCCGATTCCCGGCGTTAAATGAATCGTGTGTTCGAGACCTTCCACACGTAAAACAAAACTAAAGGAGAAATGAATAATGAAGACAAAAAATGTAACATTTTTGACCCATGCAGCTATGATTGCAGCCATTTATGTTGTGCTGACATTCGTATTTGCACCCATCAGTTTCGGTGAAGTACAAATCCGTATTGCAGAGATGCTTACTGTGCTTCCGATTTTTACACCTGCGGCAATCCCGGGATTATTTGTAGGATGTATCATTGGAAATATTGCAGGAGGAGCACTTCTTCCTGACATTATCTTCGGAAGTATTGCAACATTGATTGGTGCAGTAGGTACTTATATGCTGAGGAAGCTGCCAAAGCTTATCGCTGTACTTCCACCTATTGTTGCCAATATGGTAATTGTACCGTTTGTTCTGATATATGCATACGGTGTGAACCTTCCAGTTGTTTTTCTTATGATAACAGTTGGAATTGGTGAAGTGGTATCTTGCGGTGTTCTTGGCACTTTGATGGCAAGCGTTTTGGAAAAATATAAAGGACGTATTTTTTCCATAGGACACGCCAGATAGAAAATTTGAAAATGCTTGACATGAAAAAGCAAATTGTGTACTATGATTATAACTGCATAACAAATAATGGTCCTTAAGTGTTAGATTTTGTAAGGTTAAAAGAGAAATCGGTGTAAATCCGATACAGTCACCTCTACTGTGATGCTTCAGAGTAAGATGCTAAGTCAGAAGAACTGCCATTATACACAGAAGTGTTTCCAGGTTGAGGATGTTATATATCGTGCAGTTTGATAATTTAATATGCTAAAGTCAAAGATTCTTTACCTGTTGGTGAAGAATCTTTTTTTGCTTCATAAAATATCGCCGCATGGCTATGTAAGACCTACAGGAACCTATTCTCTGTGTGATATGTATGGTGCGGTAAATATTATAATATTAAGGAGGAACTTATGAAGCAAAAAAGAAACAAAACGTGGAAAAGAATGTTTAGTATGCTTTTGGTTATGGCGATGTTGATTACTGCAATTCCGGTAACAGCGTTTGCAGAACCGGAGGCAAGAGCTATCAGAGTATGGTTTGAATATGATGATGGCAATACTCAGGAGTTAGATGAAAACGGGGAGTTTCATCTGACAACAGAAGACAAGGGAACTTTTAAAGCGGAGGGATATAGTAGCCGCCGTGTGGGCTGGATGATTTTTAAACAGATTAATCAGTACACAAAAGAATATTGGGCTGATTATAACAGCGGGGTTTTCCAGCCACATAATGAAAGCATTGTGTTACCATCCTGGCTAGAAGATTTTGATACAGAGCAAAAATTAGTAGAATTTAAGGTTAACGTTGAAAAAGCAGCCTCTATTGTAGAAGTGAAAGCTTTTTCCGGTGACAGGGAAATTTCTATGGATGCTCCGTGTCAGATGAATGGTTCTGAGGCTCAGACACTTACTTTAAAAGTCCGTAAAGACAATAGTGAAGAGTTTGAACCTTTGGCACTGAGTAATTTTGATATCGAAAAGGTCAGTGGAGAAGGAATGATTCTTCCTGCTGACGGAACATTCCGTGTAGACGGGCAGGAAGCTGTTTTTAAAGCAACTTTGAAATCTGATCCAAGCATATTTGTAGAATTTAAAGCTGTTTCAAGCGGTGTTGCACTTCAGGCAATCTCTGTTAGTGTACCACAGGTTTGGTATATTGATAGCTGGAATGGTCTGGCTGATTATTATGTAGGAATCCAGAAAGGTGACAATCCTGATAATAACTACAAAATTAACTATACTCCTTCCAATGCAAGCGATAAAGAAGTTGTATGGGAACCATTGACCGAAGATATTGCAACCCATATGGAAGCTTTTGACAATGGTATTGTTCCTAAAAAAGCGGGTATAGCGAAATTCAAAGTATCCAGCAAATCCAATCCAGAAATTTCTACAGAAGTCAGTGTGGAATTTCGTTATAAATATCCTTTGACTGCTGCTAATGTGGAAAAAGAAGAATATACAGTAGAAGAAGGAAATAAGCTTGAATTTAATATCAAAGCAACACCAGAACATGCAACAGAGCAAAGATTTCATTGGTCTTATAGTAAAGAAGGTATTGTTGAAGTAAAAGACTCTGTAAGTCAAGATGCATTAAATGTAAATACACCAAAAACTACACAACATGTAATCAATGCTTTAAAAACAGGAAAAGTAACTGTTACAGGTATGCCATTTGATGAAACAGGATCTTGCAAACCAGTTTCCTTTGATGTAGTGGTAACAAAAGACGGTGAGGTGCCACAAGGAGATGCTCTTGTTATGGCAAAAGAAGATATTGCTCATGGTGTGCAATATCTTCAAGGAAAATCACTAGAGAAATATGAAGATGAATGGAATATCTTTTCTATTCTTCGTTCTGGAGCAACTATTGAACAGAGTAAGTTAGATAAATATTATGAATCAGTAGTAAAGCAATTAAAGAAGAGTGGAAAAACAATGCGTGTGACTGATTTGGCACGTGTTGCTCTTGCACTTGAGGCAATGGGCAAAAATCCTACAGATGTAGATGGATTTAATGTTTTAGAAGCTATTTATAATCATAAAGATATGATGACAGATTCTTCTAATTGTCCAATTTTTGGTCTGCTGGCATTGGATGGAAGAAATTATGAAATTCCCAAAGATGCGAAATGGAGTAGAAAAGATCTTATAGATCAGATTTTAAAATTCCAGAAAGCAAGCGGTGGATTCGGGCTTTCTCTTGATAATGATACAGCAGGTATTGATATGACCGGTATGGCACTTCAGGCTCTGGCTCCATATTATGATAATTCTGCTTATCCTGAGGTAAAACCAGCGGTAGACAAGGCATTGAAATATTTTAAAGAAAATATTAAAACAAATGCAGGATTTATTGAGTTTGGTTCTGAAAATTCCTGTACAACTGCACAGGTGTTAACCGCAGTGTCCGCATTGAATATTGATCCTACTGCAAAAGACAGTGGATTCGTTCAAAATGGCAACAATATGATATCTAATCTGCATACATACAAGAAAGATGCTGGTTTTGCATGGCAGACAACTATGCAAGGACAGGAGATGGCAACTCAGCAGGTCACATATGCATTAGTTGCATATCAGCGTATGGCAGAAGGTCAGACAAGATTATATGATTTTACAGATGTGCCGGAGGAAAACCCATCTGTGAAACCAGAAGCACCAAAAGGAACTGTTACCCTTACCGTGGAACGTTTTACGATTGGCCAGGGATATTTTGTAGAACCAGTGAAAGTACCATTTGAGGAAGGTGACAATGGGGCTACTTTGCTTAAAAAAGTAATCGGTGCTGAAAACTATATCGGTAATGATGCTTTTCTGGAAGCGATTAAAGGTGCAGATTTGGGTCTGGACAAAGTAGAAGTTCCGGATTATATTGTGAAGCTCAGTGAAAATGAGACAACAACAGAAAAAGTAAAAGAATATGGAAATGAGTCCAATGGTCCAGAAGCCCTTGGAGAGTTTGATTACAGTGATGATGGGAAATGGGTATTTTTTGTCAATAATAAAGAACCAGGGTCAGGAACTGCAAATTATAAACCAAAGGATGGAGATGTTCTCAGATTCCAGTTTTCTGTATATGGTTATGGAACAGATGTGACTGGACAAGATTGGTCAGGAGAGACAGTAATTGAATTTTCAAACAAAGACCGCCTGACAAATTTAATGGCAGAAGTTAATAAAGACAAAGATAATCTCATGGCTCATGCTAATGTTAAGAATGCGTATGATGCGGCATCCAAGGCAATTTCAGCGGTGATTACACCACAGAAAGAAATTGATGCACTGTCAGACCGGTTAAGTGAAGCAATGAAAAATCCAGGACAGCCGGATATAGAAGATCAGAAAGCAGCTAAAGAAGTAGAAGAAAAGATTAGTGGAATCGGGAAAGTAACATTAGAAAGCAAGAAAGCTATTGAAGCAGCCAGAGCAGCATACGATAAGCTTAGCGAAAACCAGAAGAAGCTGGTAAGCAACCTTGAAATATTAACAAAAGCAGAAGCAGAACTTAAGAAATTAGAAGAGGAAGCAAATACAGGTTATGTAATTATTTCTGTAGAACGATTTACCATTGGCCAGGGATTTATTTATGAGCCAGTGAAAGTTCCATTTGAAAAAGGTGACAATGCAGCAACACTTCTGAAAAAAGTAATCGGAGCAGAAAATTTTGTAGGTGAAGATTCTTATTTGAGAGCAATTGAAGGTGCAGATCTTGGAGTGGATAAAGTAGTGGTACCAGATTATATTGCTGAAATAAGTAAGAACAAAGTCACAACAGAAACAGCAAGAGAAAATGGAAATGACGGAGACACAGCACTTGGAGAATTTGACTATAGTCAAATGTCTGGTTGGATGTACCATGTAAACGGAAAAGCAGTTGGTTATGGAATTTCAGATTATAAGCCTGTAAATGGAGACGTATTAAGATTCCAGTTCACAATGTATGGATATGGTACAGATTTAACGGGAACTTCATGGGGTAATCCAAATCCAGTAATCACCATTTCCAATAAAGATAATCTTGTTGCAAAAATGGCAGATGTAAATGAAAACAGGGATAGATGGATGGCTGTTCCAGCGGTGAAGGCAGTATATGATGAAGCTGTAAAAGCAATGGAAGCGGTTATTACACCAAAAACAGAAATTGATGCCATCACAGAGAAACTGGATAAAGCAATGAAAGATCATGAATTAACAGAAAATGACCAGGAAGTTGCAAATACAGTAATCGAAAAGATCAATGGAATCGGGAAAGTAACATTAGAAAGCAAGAAAGCCATTGAAGAAGCAAGAGCAGCATATGATAAGCTTAGCAAAAACCAGAAGAAACTGGTAAGCAATCTTGAAACATTAACAAAAGCCGAAGCAGAGCTTAAGAAATTAGAAGAGGAAGCAGTGCAGGCAGAAGCGGACAAGAAAGCAGCCGAAGCAGTAGTTGAAAAGATCAATGGAATCGGGAAAGTAACATTAGAAAGCAAGAAAACCATTGAAGAAGCAAGAGCAGCATACGAAAAACTGAGTGAAGCTCAGAAAAAACTGGTAAGCAATCTGGAGACACTTACAAAAGCCGAAGCAGAGCTGAAGAAGCTGGAAGAGCAGCAGGGACAGCAAGGTCAACAGGGACAAGAGAAACCAGAAACATCATCAGTAACTCTTGTAAATAAGAAATACGGAGTGAGCCTGCAAGGCGAAGGTCTTACCGAAGATATGGAATTACAGGTAGAGGCTCTTAACAAAGACAGCAAAGATGTGGAACGAATGAGGAAAGAAATCACATCGAAGAAATCTATCTTCCGTTTATTTAATATTAAACTGATGAAGGATGGAAAAGAAATTCAGCTTCCACAAAAAGCAATTTTAAGCATTCCGGTTGGTGAAAAATACAACGGAAAAGAATTAGTTGTATTAGCTTGCAGCGATAAAGACATCAAACAATTGAAAGGAAAAGTTACAAACGGTTCTGTGTCCGTTGAAGTGACAGAATTAATGAGTTTTGGTGTTGTGGTAGATACCGCTGCTTCTGGAAACGAAGTAAATGGCGGAAGCGGAGCTGGAACTACCAATAGCAATGGTGGAGGAAATAGTTCTGGAGGAAAAGGAGTAAAAACAGGTGATGAGACACAGGTTGGAATGCTGATTCTTCTGTTAACCTTATCCGGTGCAGCAGTTGTAATGACTGCCGGAAAGAAAAGAAGAGAACAAAAATAATTTTCCAAAAGAACAAAGTTTCAACGGCATAGACTTTTGAGAAAAATACCCGTTAATCCCAGTGAACTGGCGGTTGACGGGTGTTTTGTTTTTGATTCTTCCAATCATTTACTTTGACATCCCAACATCAGTATGATAAACTAAAAACGATTATGGAATCTTATACCCTCAGCAACATTGTTTAATAAGAATACATATTTGAAACTATATAAAAATCAATAAATGTACAGAGGTGAGTAAAGTGGATAAAAATGAGTATCGGGCTAAATTAGAAGAAATCAATGATCTGGTAGACAATCAGGATTATCAGGGAGCCCTTAAAATCGTAGATACAATTGACTGGCGGAGGGTGCGAAGTGCCAGAACACTCTGCATGATTGGGGAAATCTATGAAGCAAACAAACGGTATGAAGACAGCCGCAAACTTTTGCTCCTTGCCCATCAGAGAGCTCCTATCGGAAAAACTGTACTGTACCGTCTGGTAGAATTATCAATTAAAATGGGAAATTATAATGAGGCTGCTGATTACTATAAGAGTTTTGTGGAAATTTCCCCAAATGATAACAGCCGGTATATTTTGAAGTACAAGCTTTACAGGGCAAGGCGTTCACCTATTGAAGAGCAGATTCAGATACTTCAGGAATATAAAGAAAAAGAATATACAGAGCGCTGGTCTTATGAACTTGCAAGATTATATGCAAAAGCAGGGATGAAGGAAGAATGTATTGAAACCTGCGATGACTTGATTCTGTGGTTCAGTGAAGGAAAATATGTAACAAAGGCTATGGAGCTGAAGATGAAATTTACTTCCCTGACTCCCCAGCAGCAGGAGAAGTATGAGAATGGCTCCTCCAAAAAGATAACAGAAACAGCGGCAAAGGCAGCCGCAGCCGTTGCAGCAGCATCAGAGGCCGCAGCAAATGTGGTAGAAAAGATTACTCCTGAAGAACAGGAAGAAATTGAAAAAATCCTGAACAGCGTGGAATTGAAGATTCCAGAACCGGAACCGGCACCAGAGAAGCCAGAGCATCTTCAGGATAAAGTTGCCCAGAATCTCCGGGATGTGTTACAGGGCAGCACAGCAGACGAAGCAGAAGAAATTGCAGTTGCCATGGATCCTGCTGTGAAAACGTCACCAGAAGAAAAAGGATATGTTGTTAAAGATCTTGAACCAGAAGATTTAAGCAAAACTACAGGATTCAAACCATTCCACATAGGGGAAGGTATGACCATGCAGGTGAAAGCCGAGGCACCGAAATCAAAGATGTTTGATTCCAAGGATTTTGTGCCGGGTTCTTTACAGACAAGCTCCAAAGAATTTGAACTGGATCTGGAAGCACTTCTGGCAGAGACAGCAAATGAGCTGGCTCAGGCAGTAGCTGAGGAAACCGGAAATCAAGAAGAGATAACAGAAGAGTCTGCCGAAGAAGTAGTGGAGGAATCTGTAGAAGAAGTCATCGAAGAAGCAGAGGAAGAACCTGTAGAGGAAATCGTCGAAGAAGCAAAGGAAGAGCTGGAAGAAAGCCGTGCTCCAGAGATTGCAGCAGCGGCAGTAAGCCTCAGTGCAGCACTTGCAGCGAAAGCAGATGAATTTGATGCACTTGCAGCGGGCATGACTCAGGAAGTAGTAATCAAAAGGGATTTAGAAGAGCCGGAAGTGGCAGAAGTACAGGAAGAACCAGTGGAAGTAATTCCAGAATCAGAAGAAGAAATCCTGGAACAGGAAGAAACACCGGAAGAAATCATCGAAGAAGCAATAGAGACCATGGAAGCCCTGTCAGATGCAGGAGAATCTCCGGCAGAGATTGTAGAAGAATTAGCAGAAGAACTGGAAACAGCAGGGCTGGAAGAGGCAGAGACTATAGAGACTGTTGAAGCCGAAGTGGAAGAAGGAGCTACAAAAGAATTTCCTGTAGAAAAGGTAAAAGAAGCTCTGGGCGAAATTGATTTGTCCAAGGCTCTTGAGGAAGAACTGGAAGATACTATATCTCCTAAACAGGATGACTCCCATATCAAACGTGTCACTGGGTCTGTAGCAGTAAATCAGGAACGTAAGTCCGCAGCGTTTGGCACAGCAGTAGAAGGACTCATGCGGCATCACCTGACAGAAGAAGAGCACAGGCGGCTGTTTACCTATTTCTTCCCAATCCCGGGAATGTCACAGCAGATAAATGAAGCGTTGGATACAGCACAGGAATCTGCCTGCTCCAAAACATCCCAGGAAGGAAATATCATCGTAACAGGAAGAGAAGGTTCTGGTAAAACAAGACTTTCAGAAGGGCTCATTAAAGCACTCTGCAAAGAACGCCAGATGGAAGGTGCCAAGGTCGCTTATATCACTGCTGAGAAGCTGAATAAAAAAGATCCAGTTGCTGTTGTAGGGAAATTGGCCGGAGGATTCCTGGTAGTAGAAAACGCAGGTGCATTAAAGGCAGATGTGGTAGAAAACATGTCGAAAGCCATGGAATTTAAGACCAACCGCCTTACCGTGATTTTAGAAGATTTGAAACCGGGTATTCGTTCATTACAGGAAAAATATCCTGATTTTATGAAGAAATTTGATTCTACCATCATGATTCCTGTGTTTACCAATGATGAGTTGGTCTCCTTTGCAAAAACATATGCAAAAGAATTAGGATATAAGATTGATAATATGGCAGTGCTTGCCTTATATACTCTGATTGGAGAAAATCAGAATGAAGAAAATCCGGTAGCTGTAGGAACTGTCCGTGAGATGATGGACAATGCCATTGCAAGAGCTTCCAAAAAAGGACGCAGGGCAGGCAAGAAAGTAAGCAAACGCCATCTGGATGAAACCGGAAGAATTATGTTATACGAGAAAGATTTTGATATCTAAACAAGGAGGAATGAGAATGACAGCCCCTTATCTGGGAAATCCGAAAAGAACCATTGAAGTTCTTCAGAAATACGAGTTTGTTTTTCAGAAAAAGTTTGGGCAGAATTTCCTCATTGACACCCATGTACTGGATAAAATTATAAATGCCGCTGATATTACAAAAGATGATTTTGTGCTGGAAATTGGTCCTGGTATCGGGACCATGACCCAGTACCTGGCATGTGCGGCAAGAGAGGTTTATGCAGTTGAAATCGACAAGGCACTGATACCGATTTTGGAAGATACTCTTTCAGACTATTCCAATGTAACTGTTCTGAATGAAGATATTTTAAAAGTTGATATCAGGAAACTGGCAGAGGAGCACAATCAGGGAAAACCGATCAAGGTTGTGGCAAATCTGCCATATTACATTACAACACCGATTATCATGGGATTATTTGAGGGACATGTGCCAATAGAATCCATTACTGTTATGGTACAGAAGGAAGTTGCAGACAGAATGCAGGTAGGGCCGGGAACCAAGGACTACGGGGCATTATCCCTGGCCGTTCAATATTATGCCGAGCCTTATATTGTGGCCAATGTTCCGCCAAACTGTTTTATGCCAAGACCGAAGGTGGGAAGTGCTGTAATCCGTCTTACCAGGCACAAAGAAGCCCCGGTGAAAACCGTGGATGAAAAACTGATGTTCCGCTTGATCCGGGCATCCTTTAATCAGAGACGTAAAACACTGGCAAACAGCTTAAAAAACTCTCCGGAATTATCATTCACAAAAGAAGAAATTCAAGATGCGATTGCAGCTTGTGGATTTAAAGAAGGAGTCAGAGGAGAAGCATTGACATTGGCAGATTTTGCAGCTTTGACAGATCAGTTTGCAAAGCAGTGATATAGATAAGAGTATAACACGGAAAACCACCGCAGATGCCTGCGGTGGTTTTTTCTATAAATATTAAAGGAAGGAGAGCCGGCTCCTGTGAGCCGACATATGAAAAAGAAAATATAAAAATAACTTGCTCTGTATTATTTTTATGATATTAGTATATCCTGGAATTATGTTCAAATCGTGTTGAAGTTGTGAAGAAATCGTGAACGAAAATAAAACCTTTTATGAATGTTAAAAAATTACCGGGCTTATGCCTAAAAAGTCTTCCACGCAGACACGGATTCCCCCCATAAGACCGGAAATATCCTGCAATTTAGACGGGATAATCTTACAGTCACGGTTTTGATGCCGGGAAAGATATTCCATAATACGTGCATTGATATCAGATACATCATTAGAGAAGAAGCTATTTAAAACAATCAAATCCGTATTAAAAGTATTGATAATATTGTTAATTCCAATAGACATATATTTTACAAACAATTCCATCATTTCCAGGGCTTCGGGTGCTCTCTTATGATAGTCTGCCAGAAATTTATCTATGGTTATGGTATCCTGATTTTTCTTTTTTGCATACTCTTCCAGAATCGCTTTCTCAGAAGCGTATTGCTCCAGGCAGCCTTTGTTTCCGCAAGGGCAGGGCTTTCCGTCAGGAAACAGGATGGTATGCCCAAGTTCTCCGGCGTATCCGTTCAGTCCTTTGTATAAATGCCCGTCAATTAGAATTCCCATTCCAATACCATCATGGACATTAATGTGAATCATGTTTCTGCACCCGGAATGAAAAGCAGATTCGCCCAGTACAGATAGATTGGATTCATTTTCCACAATAACAGGAAGGTGGAATTTGTTTTCAAGAATCTGTCCCAAATCAGATTCCGGCAGAGGATAATAGGGTGTAAATACAATTTTATTTTTGTTTACAACACCGTAGATTCCCACAGTGATTCCAACGATTCCATAGGGGGTGTTGGAATGCTCTTCTATCTGTTGGGAAATAATATCTGTCAGAATGGGGAGAAGCGGCTTATTTTGCTCAAATGGGTATTCATTTACTTTGCATTCTTCTCCTTTTAAATTAGCAGATAGTGCAATGATATGGTTAGGATGCACATCGAGAGCAAGAGCATATCCGCAGTTTTTCTGAAATTCCAGCAGAATAGGCTTGCGGCCCAAAGCCGTCTGGGCACTTCCTATTTCGAGAATCAGCTTCTGTTCCAGAAGTTCCTGAACAATATTAGAGATGGTAGCCTTCGTCAGTTTCAGTTGTTTTGCCAGTTCTGCCCTGGAAACAGGGGGATGATTCACAAGATACTTCAGGACCAGGCTCCGGTTATTTTCACGTATCATTTCCTGGTTTGCAATCGGCATAATCGAAATACTCCTTTTATAAAAATCAATAAGGTCTTTTTTCTATCATACACGTTTCTGTTATCCTGGGCAACTGGTAAAAATGCTTTATGGAAGGTTTAGAGAATCTTTAGACACAGAACAGGGGAAAGCGTGGTATAATGAAAAGGAAATCATTGTAAACAGAAACAGGAGAGAAGAAATATGATGAAAAAAAGAGGAATTGCATTACTGTTGACTGGAATCATGCTGATAGTGTCACCTTTGACGGTTTTTGCTGATAGAGAAGATGCGAAGCTGAACGTTCCGTATGTGTCCTTAGGAGCAGATTTGAATTCCCAGGAGAAGGAAACAGTTCTGAGATTTTTAGGTGTCACAGAACAGGATCTGAAGAATTATACAGTTGCCACAGTTACCAATCAGGATGAGCATGATTATCTGGATTCTTATTTGTCTAAGAGTGTTATCGGAACCAGAGCACTTTCTTCTGTTTTAGTAGAAGGCAAGAAGGCAGGAAACGGAATCCATGTAGCTACAAAAAACATTACATATTGTACTCCGGGTATGTATGAAAATGCACTTGCTACCGCAGGAATCGAGGACGCAGATATTATCGTGGCAGGGCCCTTTAACATTTCCGGCACAGCGGCCCTGGTTGGTGCTATTAAATCTTATGAGAATATGACAGGAGAAGAGGTCGACCAGGAAAATGTTGAGACTGCTACGAATGAGCTTGTGGTCACGGGACAGGTTGCAGAGAGTGTAGGGAATCAAGAAAAGGCGGAACAACTTATTGGAGCCATTAAAGAGCAGGTTGTAGAAGGCGAAGAGATTACTACAGAAAAGATAGAAAATGTTGTGGATCAGGCAGCCCAGGAGATGGAGATTAAGCTGTCAGAAGAAGACAGACAGGCAATTATTACATTGATGGAAAAAATCAATGACTTAGACTTAGATATTGAAAGCCTGAAGGAACAGGCAAAAAATCTCTATGACAAGATTGAGAGCCTGGATCTGAACCTGAATATTGATGAGGAGCAGATCAAAGGATTTTTCCAGAGAATTATAGATTTTATCAAAGGATTATTTGAGTAACTACAAAAGAGACTGAGCAGGATTTTCTTCTGCACACAGTCTCTTTTGTAGTTATAGATTAAGATTCATATCACCTGGTTTGATGATGTTTAATTTCCTCATGGCATTTGCAATAGAAAGGGTCAGGACACCGGGTAATATAAAATACATGACCAGGATCTTGACAAGAATGACTGCAAAATCCCCGCCTGGTGCCATGGTCTGCCAGGACATCACAGGCCCCATGAAGATGGTTGTTCCAAGACCGGCTCCTGCGGTACTGTTGGTCATTTTGGCAAAGAGCACTCCTATCGGTCCGAGTATAGCACTGGATAGAATAGAGGGAAGCCAGATGACAGGCCGCTGGATGATTTTCGGAAACTGTAATTTGGAAGTTCCAAGTCCAACAGCCAGAAATCCAGCGATTCCATTATCACGGTAGCCTGCCAGGGCGAGTCCAATCATACTACAGCAGCATCCAATAGTAGCAGCCCCGGCAGCAGCGCCGTTTAGCTGGAGAATCATGGCCAGGGCAGGTGCACTAAGGGGCATAGCACATACCATTCCCATAAACACTGCGACTGTGATTCCCATGACCAGAGGATGCTGCTGCATTCCCCAGGAAATCAGGCGGCTAAGCTGTTCCATAAGAGAATGAACAGGAATTCCAATCCAGAATCCACAGAGACATCCCCCAAGAATACCTGCTAAGGGAGCCAGGATAATATCCATGTTGAACCTTCCTGTCATCAACCTTGCAAGTTCGATTGCCACAAAAGCGGCAATAAAAGCACCAAGAGGGTCACCGGACCCCATTTCTATAAATGAATGTGATGCTGTGGAAAAACTTCCGTCTAAGATCTGTTCTGAAAAAGCACCTGCCATGCCGGCAATCGCTGCACAGAGACAGGAAAAAGTATTTTCCTGAAGGCGGCTGGCGATGCCGATACCAATTCCTGCACCTGTCAGTGACATAGCAAGAGCACCACTGGTCTGGAGAAAGATGCCAAGAGTACCATGGAAAAGCAGGCCCGTCTGCTGAAGTGCCATGCCGAGAATCCATGTTACGAACAGGCCACATGCCATGCCTTTTAATCCCTCGATAAAAAAACGGTTGATAAAATTTTTCATGGTTTAATTTAATTTCAGGTTTTTGAATAAAGAACCAAGAGAAGTAGAGATTTCTTCGCTTTCCGGAAGTTCGTAATCTGGTTCTTCTTCTTTTTCTTCTTCTGTAGTTTCCAGGAGTGCTTTCATGCTCAGGCTGATTTTTCCGTCTTCATTTTTAATAACCTTTGCTTTCACAGTATCGCCTACAGCAAGAACTGCTTTTGGATGCTTGATTCTCTTATCAGAAATTTGAGAGATATGCACCAGTCCGGAAATTCCGTCGCCAAGAGACACAAATGCTCCGTAAGTCTGAAGAGATTCTACAGTTCCTTCTACTTCGCTTCCTACTTTTATCTGCTCAATCTGTTCTTTCTTCTTTGCAGCAGCTTTTTCCTGAAGAATTTCTTTTGCAGAAAGAACCAGGCGGTTTTCCTGCTCATCTGTTTCAAATACACGCACCAGCAGGGTTTTCTTTAAATAATCTTCTGGGTTTTCAACATAAGTTAAAGCCAGCTTGGAAACAGGGATAAATGCACGGATTCCCTCTACATAAGCAATCACGCCACCTTTTACGATGCCCTCTACAGTGACTTCAAATTCTGTTTTTTCTTCTTTCATCTGCTCTAATTTGTCCCAGATGAGCATATCATCATCCCTGAAATTTGAGAAAGATGCATTGATTTCATCCATATAATCATCCATAGTTTCCTGTTTTTTCATTTCTTCTGACATTGAATTACCTCCCAAGTTTTAAAATGCATTTCCCGTTCATTATAACATAATTGCTATAAATTTAGAAGTATGTTACTATAATGGCAAAATAACCCTTAAGAACGAGATACACGACTACACGGGATAAAACAGAGAGGGAAGGAAGAATGGCAAAACAGGGTAAAGTTTATATTATAGGACATAAAAATCCAGATACGGATTCTATCTGTTCTGCAATCGCATATGCAGATATCAAAAACAGGACAAATCCGGGAAAGAAATACGCAGCAAAAAGAGCAGGACAGATTAACGAAGAGACAGAGTATGTCCTGAAACGGTTTGGTGTAGAAGCACCTGGATATCTGGCAGATGTGGGAACCCAGGTAAAAGATATGGAAATTCGGGAGACTCCGGGGGTTCCGAATAATATTTCCATCAAAGATGCATGGGCAATCATGAAGACCAACAGTGCAGTGACTCTGCCGATTACAAAAGAAGACGGACAGCTGGAAGGTTTGATTACTACAGGAGATATTGCGAATTCCTATATGGATGCACATGATAATTATTTTCTGTCAAATGCAAGAACCCAGTACAGAAGTATTGCAAATACAGTAGAAGGAAGAGTGGTCACGGGAAATGCTCACGGATATTTTATCCGCGGAAAAGTAGTCATCGGTGCAGCACATCCGGACAAACTGGGAGAATTTCTGGAGGAAGAGGATTTAGTGATTCTGGGAGACCGGTACGAGGATCACTTATGTGCCATTGAAAGAAACGTAAGCTGTATCCTTCTTTGCAACAATGCGGAGGTGTCTCACGATATTGTGGAAGCGGCAGACAGGAATCAGTGCGTAATCATCCGTTCCCCTCTGGATACGTTTACCATTGCCAGGCTGATCAATCAGAGTATTCCGGTAAAACATATTATGAAAAAGGATGACCTGATTACCTTCCAGACTGATGATTTCACAGATAATATAAAAGATATCATGGTAAAAACTCGGCACAGAGCCTTTCCTGTAGTAAATAAACATGGAAAATATATCGGAACAGTATCCAGAAGAAATTTGCTGGGCATGAAAAAGAAACAGCTGATTCTTGTGGATCATAATGAAAAGAGCCAGGCTGTAGATAATATTGATGCGGCAGAAATTCTGGAGATTATTGATCATCACCGTTTGGGTTCACTGGAAACATTGCAGCCTATTATGTTCCGCAATCAGCCGGTTGGCTGTACAGCGACGATTATGTATCAGATGTATGTGGAGAAAGCACTGGAAATCAGTCCGGCCATTGCAGGACTTTTATGCTCTGCAATTATTTCTGATACACTGATGTTCCGCTCCCCTACCTGTACATCTGCAGACAAGATGGCGGCAGGTGCTCTGGCACTCATTGCAGGAATTAACATCGAAGAACATGCCAAGGAGATGTTTACAGCAGGAAGCAACCTGAGAGGAAAGACAGCAGAGGTTATTTTCTATCAGGATTTCAAGCGTTTTACAACAGATGCTGTGAACTTCGGTGTTGGCCAGATCAGTTCTATGAATGCAGAGGAGCTGGAGGAATTAAAGCAGCGTCTGATTCCTTTTATGCAGCATGAATGTGGTAAAAATGGTATTTCCATGGTATTTTTCATGCTGACCAATATTATGGAAGAATGTTCGGAAGTGATTTGTTATGGTGAGGGAAGCGGTCGTCTGGTGGAAGAATCCTTTGAAGTGACAGAGTCAGAAGGAGGCTATGTTCTTCGTGGTGTCGTATCCAGAAAGAAACAATTGATTCCGGCTTTTATCGGAACATTGCAGCAGAATAATTAAAAATCCGGAGGTAGGAATATGCCAAAAGTAGAGTGGAAACCAGGAAATATGCTGTATCCCCTGCCGGTTGTACTGGTAAGTGTAGCAGATGAACAGGGAAAAGACAATATCATTACCGTGGCATGGGCAGGAACTGTGTGCACCAATCCCCCCATGGTATCGATTTCTGTGCGGCCGGAGCGGTATTCTTATCAGATGCTGATGGATACAAAAGAGTTTGTGATCAATCTGACCACAGAGAAGCTGGCTTATGCAACAGATTACTGTGGCGTGAAATCAGGCCGTGATGTGGATAAATTCAAAGCTATGAGATTAACCAGGCAGCAGGCATCTCATGTAGGCGTTCCCATGATCAAAGAGTCGCCTGTATCCATTGAATGCAGAGTGCGTGAGATTAAAGAATATGGAAGCCACAGTGTTTTTCTGGCAGATGTGCTTGCCGTTCATGTGGATAATAAATATATGGATGAGAAGGGAAAATTCGATTTGGCACTGGCAAATCCTATTGTATATTCTCACGGGGAATATTATGGCCTTGGGAAGAAATTAGGAACATTTGGGTATAGTATTAAGAAGAAAAGACAAAAGAAGCAGAGGAAGCAGACCAATGAAAAAAAATAATATGATTCTCATAGGAATGCCGGGAGTGGGCAAGAGTACCGTAGGGGTGATTCTGGCAAAGGTGCTGGGATATGAATTTGTTGATTCAGACCTTCTGATTCAAAAAGAAGAAAAGGCTTTGTTACGGGAGCTGATTGCCCGGTATGGCCTGGATGGATTCCTGGAAATCGAAAACAGGGTAAACCGTTCTATTACAGCAGAGAAATCTGTCATTGCCACAGGGGGAAGTGTGGTATATTGCCAGGAAGCTATGGAACATTTGAAAGAAATCGGCACAGTGATTTACTTGAAATTAGATTACAGCATCCTAAGAAGAAGGCTGGGAAACCTGAAAGGAAGAGGGGTTGTTCTAAAAGATGGACAGACATTAAAGGGGCTTTATGACGAAAGAATCCCTCTTTATGAAAAATATGCAGATGTGGTAATTGATGAGAAAAAACTGAATGTTGAGCAGACTTTGCAGAAAATTTTGGAAGAAATAGAAAAAAGATAGAGAATAAAGTGGGATATTCCCCTTGGATAACAGGAAAATATTAATTTTTATTTACAAATACCCGTATCTGTTATATTATAATAGTTAAGCCATAAAATAATAGAGGGAGAACTTCTGCCCGGCAGGAGTTACAATTCAGATAATTTAGAGAAGTAAGACGTTGATTCGGTATGGCTTTTATGAGACAAAAACCCCTGTGTAAGACAGGACACAATAAATTGAGACAGGCTTTTGGGCCTAAAAAATAAGAGGTGTGTATATGGAACAGTATGTTATCAAAGGCGGGAATCCGTTAGTTGGTGAAGTAGAGATTGGCGGAGCAAAAAACGCAGCCCTTGCTATATTGGCAGCAGCGATCATGACAGATGAAACGGTACACATTGAAAATTTACCGGATGTACGGGATATTAATGTTTTGCTGGAAGCAATTAAGGAGATTGGTGCAGTGGTAGAACGCATCAGCCCTACAGAAGTAAAAATCGCAGGTGCTACTATTGGAAACATTTCCGTTGAGTATGAGTATATCAAGAAGATCAGGGCATCTTATTATCTGCTGGGTGCTCTGTTAGGTAAATATAAAAATGCCGAGGTTCCTCTTCCGGGAGGATGCAATATCGGAAGCCGTCCTATTGACCAGCATCTGAAAGGGTTCCGTGCCCTTGGTGCGTCTGTGGATATTATCCACGGTGCTGTAGTGGCAAAGGCAGAACAGCTTACAGGAAAGCATATTTTCCTGGATATGGTATCCGTAGGTGCTACCATTAATATTATGATGGCAGCAGCTATGGCTCAAGGGAATACAACCATTGAAAATGCAGCCAGAGAGCCTCATGTTGTTGATGTGGCTAACTTCCTTAACAGTATGGGTGCAAATATCAAGGGAGCAGGTACAGATGTGATCCGTATCCGTGGAGTGGAAAAACTTCATGGAACAAGCTATTCCATTATTCCTGACCAGATAGAAGCAGGTACATTCATGTGTGCAGCAGCAGCCACCATGGGAGATATTATGGTGAAAAATGTTATTCCGAAACATCTGGAAGCTACCACTGCGAAGTTGGAAGAAATTGGATGCCAGGTGGAAGAGTTTGACGATGCTGTGCGTGTTGTAGCAAACAAACGCCTGAAACGTACCAATGTGAAGACTATGCCGTATCCTGGTTATCCTACGGATATGCAGCCACAGTTTTCCGTAGCGCTTACTCTTGCAGAAGGGACAAGCATTGTTACGGAGAGCATTTTTGAAAACCGTTTTAAATATGCAGCAGAACTGGCAAGGATGGGTGCTAATATCAAGGTAGAAGGTAATACTGCTATCATTGATGGTGTTCAGAAGCTTACCGGTGCAAGAGTCTGTGCTCCTGATTTGCGTGCAGGTGCTGCTCTGGTTATTGCAGGGCTTGCGGCAGAAGGAATTACCATTGTAGATGATATTGTGTACATTCAGAGAGGCTATGAACGCTTTGAAGAAAAATTAAGAAGCCTGGGAGCAGAGATTGAGAAAGTTTCCAGCGAGAAAGAAATCAAAAAGTTCCAGTTGCGTGTGGGCTGAAAAAAAGGCTTGACGAACAGGGAAAAACCTTGTATTGTATAAAACGATAACAAAAAAATATTTATATTTTCTCTTATTCAGAGTGATGGAGATACATAGGATCTGTGAAGTCACGGCAACCCCGCTATGCGGAAGGTGCCAACCTGAGCGAGTAGTCGAACAATAAGAGGATTCATATGATGAAACATACATGAGTCCGCTTAGGTGGGCTCTTTTTTATTCAAAGGTTCACCAGGCAGGAGAAAATATACAAACAAAGAAAAGGAGAATAAACCATGGAAAAAAGACTGTTTACTTCTGAATCTGTAACAGAAGGCCATCCAGATAAAATGTGTGATGCTATTTCTGATGCTATTCTGGATGCACTGATGGAAAAAGATCCAATGAGCCGTGTTGCCTGCGAAACAGCTGTTACAACAGGTGTAGTTATGGTAATGGGTGAGATTACTACAAAAGCTTATGTGGATATTCCAAAAATTGTAAGAGATACTGTACGCGAAATTGGTTATACAAGAGCAAAATATGGTTTTGATGCAGATACCTGCGGTGTTATCACTACGATTGACGAGCAGTCTACAGATATTGCTATGGGTGTTGACAAAGCTCTGGAAGCAAAAGAAAACAAAATGTCTGAAGAAGAGCTGGATGCTATCGGAGCAGGAGACCAGGGTATGATGTTCGGTTTTGCTTCTGATGAAACAGAAGAATTTATGCCATATCCAATCGCTCTGGCACACAAGCTGGCATTGCAGCTTACCAAAGTCCGCAAAGATGGTACTCTGACTTATTTAAGACCAGATGGAAAATCACAGGTTACTGTTGAATATGATGAAAATGACAAACCGGTACGTCTTGATGCAGTGGTATTATCCACACAGCATGACCCAGATGTGACACAGGAACAGATTCATGCAGATATCAAGAAATATGTATTTGACCCAATTCTGCCGGCAGAGATGGTGGATGAGAATACAAAATTCTTTATTAATCCTACAGGCCGCTTTGTAATCGGTGGTCCTCACGGGGACAGTGGTCTTACAGGCCGTAAGATTATTGTAGATACTTACGGTGGATATGCGCGTCACGGCGGCGGTGCTTTCTCAGGAAAAGACTGTACTAAGGTAGACCGTTCAGCAGCTTATGCAGCACGTTATGTAGCGAAAAATATCGTAGCAGCAGGACTGGCTAAGAAATGCGAAATCCAGCTTTCCTATGCAATTGGTGTTGCACATCCTACATCTGTTATGGTAGATACCTTCGGAACAGGTAAAGTATCTGATACACGCCTGGTAGAAATTATCCGTGAAAACTTTGATTTAAGACCAGCAGGAATCATTAAGATGTTAGAACTGCGCCGTCCAATTTACAAACAGACAGCAGCTTATGGACATTTCGGAAGAAATGATCTGGATCTGCCATGGGAGAAACTGGACAAAGCAGAAGAATTAAAGAAATATTTATAATCAGCGGAATATATAAAAAAGGTGCTTCCCCACAGAAAGTTGTGGCGGGAGCACCTTTTTTATTATCCTCTGAAATTAAATAATTCTTTTACCTGCACGTCCAGGGCATCTGCAATATCAAACAGACTATCAAGGGAGAGAGAAGTTCTGACCTTGGGTGCCTCAATATTACTGATATGGGTTCTGCTCAGTCCTACAAGATCTGCGAGCTGAGTCTGTGTAAGGCCCTTCAGCCGCCTGTAATAGGAAATAGTCAGCCCCAGTTCCCGGAACTGCCGGAGCCGTTTTTCATCCATAGTTATTGCACCTCCGTTTATGCTGGAATAACTATAGCATTAACGGAAATGCACAAAAACAAACAGATAGATTGCAAAAGCAAATTATAAGTATGCAAAAATAAAATAAAAGTTGAAAAAAGACAACTAACAAACAGTATTTGCATAGTTTTCAGCTTCCCGGCACATTTGTTCCAGAGTGAAAACTTTTACCTGGCTGCCTGAGATGACTTCGAAACCACTGACAAAGTCAGATTTTGAAAATAAATAGTACCACTGCCTGGTATCAGGGAACAGGCTTGCATGTTTTCGAAGGCTGTGGAGAGCTTCCAGGTCAATCCATTCATCTGTCCAGAAGCAGGTACCGAGAAGGATTTTGTCCTGGGCAGAAGCTGCAATGGATACATATTCTGTACGCTTTTTGGTCGGGTGCTGTCCCCACCACATTCCTATTTGTTCCATGGTAAAAGGTGCGGTTCCCATCTCCTGTTCCAGAGCAAGAAAATCGCGGCATATGGTCTCAAAAGTAGGTTTCAGGCACTTATCCAGAGCAGGAAGCACATATTGATTAAAAATTTTCTGGCCGTTCCCCATTTCAATTTCTGACTGATAGGGATGGACAAAGTCATACCAGAAACGGAAAATCCCATCCGAAATCTCATATAGTGTGCGGCGGCTTCCCTGGTCTTCCGTAACAGGGATAATGCGGTGCACAAGCCCGTGGGAGGAAAGGGAGGATAAGAGGCTGCCCGCAGCACTGGGAGTCAGCCCGGTACTGTCGCAGATTTCCTGGAGTTTTTTCTTCTGGGAACCGATGGAAGCCAGAATAGAACGCATTACAGCAGAACCGGAATAGTATGCCCTGGTAAGGACAGGAACCATACGGTAAAAAGTTCCGTTCTCCTGGAAGAAAAGCTGGCATAATAATTCTTTTACTGAAAAATCAGCACCATCCTGTCCGGGATTCAGATATGGGGAAGGGAATTTGCTCATGTAGGAAGGATTTCCCCCTGTAATGTTGTATAGCAGTATTTGTTCTTCCAGATTCATATGAGGGTAAAATTTCCTCATTTCAAAAAAAGAAAACGAAGGGAGCAGTAAAGGGTTACTCTCTTTTTTGTATTCTTTTTCATATAAATATCCTGGTTTGCACAGGAGAATAAAAAGTCTGGTGCCTGCTTCTGCTTTTTTTGCCAGAGAATTTAAAAGATTAGGGAATCTTTTGTTTTGGGATAAGAGGCAGGAAACCTCATCCAGCACCAGAACAAGAGGCTCTTTTGCAGAAGCTGCTGCCAGCATACGGAAAAGCTCAGAGAATTTTTTCGCTGCTTCATATTCCTTTCCCAGTTTGCGGATGCATAAATCCTTTAATAAACAGAAATTTTCTTCGTAGAGAACATTGGAGGCTTTGAAATAAAGCAAAGATTTATCCTTGGCAAATTCCTGTATCAGACGGCTTTTTCCTGTACCCGGATGTGCATAGAGGGAGGCTGTCTGCACACCTTCCTGTTCGTAAAGATGATTTAATTGAAAAAGTAAATTTCCTTTGTCTATAAACATAATATCTCCTAAAATTTTTGGTTTTTTAACAATAATATACATGGTTAAAGTTTATTTTCTTTTCTATCTCCATTTTATGGTGCTTTTTTTGGAAAGTCAAAGGATTTTGGGTGGTTTTTTATAGAAAGTTTAGATTTGATTTTGTTTTGTTTAGATGAAAACAGAGAAACATATGATATAATAAAATAAAGCATGCGAAAGAAAACGCAGAAACAAAAGAGAGAGAGACAGTGGTTATGAAATTAAAAACAAGGATTATCATTTCTTTTTTTATAATTGTGCTGGAGCCCCTTCTTTTTACGGGAATTGCATTCCTAGCCTTTACTCAATATCAGTTCAGTGCCATTGAAAGACAATATGGTATTGAAAATCCTACTTATGAAAGTCTGGCTAATATGGCAGAGGTGGTAAACCATCTGACCAATGAGAAAATGGAGTCTATTAAAGAAGTTGCCAGAAAACAGCCCTCCAGGTTTGAGGATATCGTATATTTGGATGAGCTGAACAGGGAACTTCAGGAAATGCATTCTTATATTCTGGTGCAGGAAGATGAGAGGGTTATTTATTACGGATGTGAAAACTATCCAGTAGAACTGGTAGAGAAATTATCCCAGTTTCAGGATTTTGATGCCAGTACCAGTGATGGGCTGTACCTGGGAGGAAGAGTGCAGGCACTGGTGAAACAGGTCACATTTGAAACTCCTCAGGTAAAAGATGGCAGTGTTTTTATTGTTTCTAATATTCTCCAGACACTTCCTCAGGTAAAAGAATTGTTCAAAAACATGCTGGTGACTGTTGTGGTGATTTTGGTGACAACAGCACTGGGACTGACCTGGTGGATTTACAGGGGTGTGATTGCACCTTTGGATAAATTGCGTATGGCAACTCAGAAGATTAAATCCGGAGATTTGGATTTCTCTGTTACGTCAGAGGGAGTCAGCGAAATTGCAGACTTGTGCCAGGATTTCGAGGAAATGCGTCAAAGGCTGAAAGAGACAGCAGAAGAGAAGGTGGAATTTGACAAAGAGAGCAAAGAATTAATCAGCAATATTTCCCATGATCTGAAAACACCAATCACAGCAGTCAAAGGATATGTGGAAGGAATTATGGACGGGGTTGCCAATACTCCTGAGAAAATGGAGCGTTATATCAAAACCATTTATAATAAAGCCAATGAGATGGACAGACTGATTAATGAGCTGACTTTTTATTCCAAAATGGATACGAATAAGATTCCATATACTTTTAATAAAATCTCGGTGACAGAATTTTTTGATGACTGTGCAGAGGACTTACAGACAGAACTGGGAGCAAAAAACGTAGAGTTTTATTACTCCAACTATGTGGAGCCAGAAGTGATAGTTATTGCAGATGCTGAGCAGATTAAAAGAGTGGTAAACAATATTGTAAGCAATTCTCTGAAATATACAGATTCGGATAAACCTAAAAAAATTAATCTCAGGGTAAGAGATGTGGGGGATTTTATCCAGGTAGAGATTGAAGATAATGGAAAGGGAATTGCAGCAAAAGATTTGCCTAATATTTTTGACCGGTTCTACCGGACAGATGCTTCCAGAAATTCGTCGAAGGGCGGAAGCGGTATCGGGCTGTCTATTGTAAAGAAAATCATGGAAGACCATGGTGGAAAAGTCTGGGCAACCAGCAAGGAACATACAGGGACAGTAATGTATTTTGTCCTTAGAAAATATCAGGAGGTACCGGTAAATGAGTAAAATTTTAATTATTGAGGATGAGGAAGCGATTGCAGATTTAGAGAAAGATTATCTGGAATTAAGCGGCTTTCAGGTTTCTATTGAAAACAGAGGAGATGTAGGATTAAAGAAAGCACTGGAAGAGGATTATGACTTGTTTATCCTGGATTTGATGCTTCCTGAAGTAGACGGATTTGAAATCTGCAGGGAAATCAGAAACCAGAAGAATACACCGATTATCATGGTGTCAGCTAAGAAAGATGATATCGACAAAATCCGCGGGCTGGGACTGGGAGCAGATGACTATATGACAAAGCCTTTCAGTCCAAGTGAGCTTGTGGCAAGGGTGAAGGCTCATCTTGCCAGATATGAGCGTCTGATAGGTACAGGTGTGCAGGAGAATGATATTATCGAAATCCGCGGGCTGAAGATTGATAAAACAGCCAGAAGAGTGTGGATCAATGGGGAAGAGAAGAATTTCACTACCAAGGAATTTGATCTCCTGACTTTCCTGGCACAGAATCCGAACAGGGTGTTTACCAAAGATGAATTGTTCAAAGAAATCTGGGCAATGGAGTCCATTGGAGATATTGCTACGGTTACTGTGCATATCAAGAAGATTCGTGAAAAAATAGAATTTAATACTGCCAAACCTCAGTATATTGAAACAATTTGGGGCGTAGGATATCGGTTTAAGGTGTGAGATAATTTAAGGGGGCTGGAAACAGCCCCCTTTAAATTATTGCGTTAAAATATGTGTCTTTTTATTGATTGGATTTTTGATTTTTAATTGTTCTTTGTTGTTTGAAGATATCATATATGAGGTGTTGGCGCCATTTAAAATACTGATGGAGACATGAACAGGTATGTCATTTTCGTCATATACGATTTTAAATATGTCAAATACAGGGTCACCTTCTTCACAGTGGAGATAGGCGGCTTCATCTTTTTTGGCTTTCCGTACCTTAATCACTTTTTCAGAGTTTACCATTTTTACATGATAGATTGTTTTTAGAATCTTATATACGGAGAAGTTTCCAGTAAGGTACTGCTGGATATCAGGATAACGGCCAGAGGGCAGATAACAGGTATCCATAAAGATTACGGTATCATCATGTCCCATAACACGTTTGATTTCAATGATATCAGAAGTATCGGGGATGTTCAGGTATTCACTGAATTCATCAGAAGCTTTTTTTTCTTCCAGGGAAAGTAATTCAGAGAATGCAGTCTGGTTTCTTTCTTCAATGGCTTCATGGAAACCTCCGATTTCATTCAATCGTATGCGTAAAGAAGATTCCAGAACAAAAGTACCTTTTCCCTGTTTTTTCACCAGAATATTTTTGTCACATAGTTCTTTTACTGCTCTGCGGACAGTGATGCGGCTGACATTATATGCAGCTTCCAGTTCTGTTTCTGTGGGCAGTTTGTCTCCAGCTTTATATGTGCCGTTTTTAATGTTCTCAGTAATGGCATCCATAAGCTGCTGGTATAGTGGCTTAATTGTGTTTTGTTCTAACATATTTACTTTTAATCTCCAGTTGTCTTATATTTTAATCATTTCAGGTTTTCGGTTTTGATAATGTGCAATATAAGAAAAACCTGCCTGTTTCAGGTAACTAAGTGCAATATCAAAATCTTTTTGTAAATCGGATGCCGAATGGGCATCTGAACCTAAGGTGATAATTTCACCGTGGAGCTGGGAATAGAGTTTTAACACATCTAAGGATGGCATGCAGCCAATACCCTGGCGTATTCCGGATGTGTTTATTTCTATGCCGATTCCATGAGAAATTGCTTCCTGTAGTACCTTCTGCAAATAATCATTTTCACAGGAAATGTTTAGGGAAATTCCCTGCCTTGCTGCGTACCGTTTAAATAGATCAAGATGTCCAAGGCAGTCACATAAATTGTGTTCAATGATTTCCAGAAGATAAGAAAAATAAGTACTATATAGACGATCTGTGTTAGTTATTTCATAATTATACCTTGATAAATCTACGTTGTCAATTTTGTGGCAAGAGCCAATGACATAATCAAAAGGATATTTTTTAAGAAAATTTTTTGCAGTTTCCGGCTGGAGATTAGGCTGTCCAAATTCAATGCCAAACCCTACATGCACAGATGTAGGGTTTGACTGTTTCCAAAGGCAATATTGGGTATAGTAACTGTCCAGATATTTTTCCTGAAATATTGGACTTCTATAAGAACCAGAAAAAAATTCAAAATGTTCTGTGAACATCAAGTCTGAAATCCCTTTTTGCTCAGCGGATTTCAGAATATTTATATAACTTTCCGTGGAATCCGGGGAAACAGAGGAATGAATGTGATAATCAGGAATGTTTCCTATCATTCCGCCATTGGGTGAGGATATCCGAAACCACCGTGAACCCGGCAGGTAGCGGCTGCTTTGGCAGCTGCAAAGGAAAGTGCCTCTTCCATATTTTTAGTATCCCCATAGTTGGTAAGGAAACCGGCAATAAAACTGTCTCCTGCTCCCATGGTATCAATGACCTCTGTCTTTACGATTCCCTGCGTATAAAAGTTTTCCCCGTCATAGAACATAGAGCCTTTTGAGCCTCTTGTTACACCGCAGATTTTAGCTCCTTTTGATGAGGCTAGTTTTAACAGTTCCTGGCATTTGTTTTCATCCAGATCAGAGCCGGAGAAAAATGCATAAGTAATATAAGGGCAAACCCGGTCCAGATATGCGGTATCACGCTTGTCAGAAAAATCAAAACTGACATCACAGATTTTTGCCAGGGTCTCAAGCTCATATTCCATGTTTGAATAACAACTGGTATGACAGATATCAAAATCCTGGATGACATCCAGATCTTCCTGTACCAGGTGAATACTGAAAAGATGCTGGCAGCTTTCTCTTTTGCCGGGAGCAAAAACACGGTCTCCGTCTTTTAAGAGTACCCGGGGCTGCGCTGAATGGGCATAAACCTTTCTGGAACGGGAAGTATCGATTCCTTCTTTGGCAAGACAATCCTGTATCCACTGAGCATTTTCATCATTTCCGAAAATGCCGATGTAGGCTGTTTTTTCGGCACCATCTTTTTTGCAGTTCACAACCACATTTACAGCGTTTCCACCTGGATAATATACGTTATCATCTACATAACAATCTGTTACATTATCTCCTACAGCAATTAATTTCATATTGTTCCTCCTCTTCTATCAGCCTTTTACACTGCCGGCCGTGATTCCCCGGATGAAACTCTTCTGCATAAAGATAAACAGAACAGCAATTGGGAGACAGGCAATAACCATACCGGCCATGACAACACCCCAGTTGGTCATCAGACCGTCTGAGAATACCATAAGTCCTACAGGAATCGTCTGCTTCTGGGAAGAATCTATAAACATAGTTGCAAAAATAAATTCATTCCAGGAATAGTAAGCAGTCATAATGATTACAGTTGAAATAATAGGTTTTGACAGAGGCAGGTAGATTTTTTTGTAAATCTGGAAAAAGGTAGCTCCGTCAATGATAGCAGATTCTTCCAGTTCCTTCGGAATACTGATGAAGAAAGAGCGTATCAGCATAACAGACACAGGAAGCCTGAATGCGATATAAGGAAGAATCAGTGCAAAATAAGTGTCTTTCAGTCCAAGGTTTTTTAACAGCATATAAAGCGGTAACAGGCAAACCTGAGGGGAGAGAAGAAGACCACCCATGATCAGCAGGAAACATAGATTTGCAAAACGGCTTCTTAACTGGCAGATACCGAAAGCTGCAAATGTAGAAATCAGTACAACGCCGAAAATGGTTCCGAGGCTGACAATCAGGGAGTTGATAAAATAATTGGAAATACCCTTTTCCCAAGCAAGTTTGTAGTTTTCAAACAGCCATTCTTTTGGGAGTCCCCATACATCTTTAAAAATACCATTATAATCTTTAAAGGAGGACATGATAATCCAAAACATAGGATAGATAATCATAATAGCAAGGATAACCAGAACAATGAACCATGCATATTCTCCAATACCCCATCTGTGAAGCTTTGATTTTTTCTTCATGTGTTATTCTTCCTCCTTTCCTCCGATAGTGAAAAACTGAATGCTGGAAAGCACAGCAGTTATAACAAAGATTAAGATAGCAATTGTAGAGGCATATCCCATATCATTTTTGACAACACCGGTCTGATACATATGTAAGGCAAGGGTCATAGTTGAAGTTCCAGGGCCACCGCCGGTCAGAATGTAAGGCTCATTGAATACAGTGAACGCACCGACAACAGTGATTACCATAGTAACGAAAAACATCTGCCTTACCTGTGGAACGGTAATACTCAAAAACTGACGGATTTTTCCAGCTCCATCCATTTCTGCTGCTTCGTACAGATCTCTTGGGATTTTCTGTATGGCAACAATAAACAGCATCGTAACATAACCGGTACTTTGCCATTGTGATACAGCGATTACAGCAAACATGGCAATTTTACTTTTTCCAAGCCATATATTGGTCAGATTATCAAGTCCTATAAGTTCCAGAAAGCTGTTTAAAAGTCCCATCTGAGGATTATAGATAAATTCAAATAACAGACATACAACAGTCATGGAAAGCAGAGTTGGAATAAAAAATGTTGTTCTGAAAAAAGGTGAAAATTTCTGGAGCAGCTTATCTTCTAAGACAGCAGCCAGGACCAGGCCGAATCCTACCTGGATGATAACAGAAATTACAGCATATAATATATTATTTTTCAGACAAGTCAGAATGATTTTGTCCGAAAAGAGTTTGCTAAAGTTAGCTAAGCCTACAAATTCTTTCGTTGTGGCAGACAGAGTAAAGGACTGTG
>USPF01000002.1 GCA_900556555.1 uncultured Blautia sp. | reverse complement strand
ATTTTGGCCTGCCTAGGTGTGCCGGGGTAGGTGGGAAAGTGGTAAAAGGTGCATTTTGGCCTGCCTAGGTGTGCCGGGGTAGGTGGGAAAGTGGTAAAAGGTGCATTTTGGCCTGTCTAGGGATGCCGGGGTAGGTGGAAATTACAAAAAGGTACATTTTGACCTACAAAAATTTCCGGTAAATAGGTGGGAAATGGAGAAAACCTTCTGGTGGCCTATAAAAAAGCAGGTCAAATAGGTTGAAAAACTGTCAGATGAGAATTATAGCCTACTTTGCACACCCGTAAAGTAGGTGGAATACAGAAGATAAACAAATCTGGCCTATTATGCACAAGAAAAAGTAAGTGGAAAAACATAAGATATCATTTTGGGGCTATTTGTACCCTGAAAAGGTAGGCTAAAATCAGAAAAAAGAAAAAAGCAACTGATAATAAAGTCAAGGGAGGATTATTTGTATGACAGGATTGAAGAAAATGTTAGTAAAAGAACAGAACAGGCTGGAAAATATCGTGGCAGTCATGAAAAAACAGTTAGCAACAGCGCCGGAAGGAAGTATGCGGCTATCGACTTCAAAAAAGAAAATCAGCTATTACCACTATCAAGCATCGTGTAAAGGAAATGGCATCTATATTTCCAGAAAAAATGAGGAGTTGATTCAGAAGCTGGCACAAAAGAGTTATAATGAGAAAGTGTTATCTTATGTGGAGAAAAGACTGCGGTATGTTAGGCAGCTTGCAGATATCTATGAAGATTCTGGAATTGAAGAAATTTTTCATCAGGAACATCCGGCACGGAAGAAATGGATTTCTCCGATAGAACCAACCTGGGAACAAAGAGTTGCCGAGTGGTCAAACGAACAGTATCAAGGGAAAGGATTTAAAGAAACAGATTCTGTTATTTACACAGAACGGGGAGAACGAGTGCGCTCAAAATCGGAAAAAATCATTGCGGATTATTTTTATAGTCATAATATTCCATATAAGTATGAGCACCCTTTATACCTTGAGGGATTTGGAATTGTGTATCCGGATTTTACTGTTTTGTCAAAGCAGACAAGACGGGAATGGTACTGGGAACACAATGGAAAAATGGATGATCCGGGGTATGCCAGAACAGCAATCAAAAAACTGCAAGATTACGAAAAAAACAATATATTTGTGGGTGAAAAATTGATATTAACCTACGAGACGGAGCAGAATGTGATTCAAACCAAAGATATTGAGCGGCTGGCAAAGAAATATTTACTGTAATATATAGGAAATAAGGCAGTTGTTTCTTCGTTTTTCTTCCTATATAATATAAGTAACAAAACAATAATGCGTTTAAAATCAAGAGGAGATGACGCCACACAAACAGATGCCGTTTCACAAAAGACAAGACCACGAAAGTACATGAGACAAGACTACATAGCAAGAGAAAAAGCAAGAGAGGTATGTTTCATGGCGAATATTACAAACAATACGATATTTGACGATGTCTTCCGCACCATGGTGGAGAAGATGCCGGAGCTGGCAGTGCCCCTGATCAATGAAATCTTCGGTACTGCCTATCCGGAAGACATAAAAATCATACAAAAGAGAAATGAGCATCAGACAAGACAAGGAGAAATCATCACAGATTCCCAGCTTCTGATTTCAGAAAAAATATACCATCTGGAATGCCAGAGCACCCAGGACAGTGAAATGGTGGTACGCATGATAGAATATGACTTTTCCATTGGTCTGGAGGCTATGGAAAAAGAAAAAGGGAAATATCGGATGTACCTTCCCCATTCCAGTATCCTGTACCTGAGGGGAGACAAAGAACCCGGGAAGCTGACCGTAGAAGTAGTGGCACCAGAAGGAGAAACATGGGAATACAAAGTCCCGGCAGTGTACGTCGGACATTATACAAAAGAAGAAATCTTAGAGAAACGGCTATTCTTCCTCCTGCCCTTTTATATCATGAGATACGAGAAGCCAGAAAACCAGGAGTTAAAGGAAATGCTGGAAGAATACAGAGAAATCGAAGAACGTCTGGAGAAAGAATTCCTGGAAAAAGGAAAAGAGAAAGAATACCGTGACCTGATAGAGTTAATCATAAGGATAGCAGATTATATTTTAAGAAAACAAGAAAAAGCCAGGAAAGGATTTGGTGATGTTATGGGTGGAAAAGTATTAGAACTAGAATCAGACCGGCTGATAAAGCAGGGGCTGCAACGTGGAATGCAACAAGGCCGCACTGAGGTGATTCAGGTTATTAAGCTCCTGCGGCAGGGGATGACCATAGGCGAAACTGCAAGGAAGCTAAAACTTCCGGAAGAAGAAGTACAGCAAATCTGGGAGGAGACGGAGGGCTAAAATAGAATACATCCCTTCAAAGCTTCTTCAAGAATAATACTCCGTAAACTTCTGCTAAAAGGAAAAACAGTAGAAGAGGCAGCAGATATACTGGATATGTCGGCGGAGCAGATAAGGAATCTAATGAAAAATCAATTATAATAGGAAGAGAATACTTGAATTAGATATATAAAAAGTTCCATCAGCAGTGAAATAAGTGCTGATGGAGCTTTTTTTGTCTTTAAGTTCCTTCTGGGATTCCAAGTTAGGCTAAAATCTCAGATAACAAGCATTATAACCTACCAAAAACCAGGTCGGGTAGGTCGGAAATGAAGAAAAACTTCTGGCGGCCTACAAAAAATCGGCCAGTGTAGGTTGGGAAATAGAAAAACAGCAATTTGGCCTACCTTTGCCGGGAGAAAAGTAGGTCGGAAATCGACAGATAAGAAATCCAGCCTATTGGGCAGAAGAAAATGTAAGTGGAAACATAGAGAAAGAAAATTATAGCCTATTTGAGCCTTGGAAAAGTAGGTCAAAATGGGAAGACTGGAAAAAGCGAGTGATATTTCCAGGAAGAAACGAGAACCTTCCTATCATATATGTCTGCCGAACAGGCAAAAAATTTTATTTTCATAAAAAAATCACAAAGATTAAAAAAAAACCTTGTTTGTGACTGACGTGTGACCAAAAGCAATTATACTATGCCTATAAGTACGAAAGTGACACACAAAAAACGTGTGTAGAGATAAAACAGATAAAATATGAATGGAGGAGAGAGCCATGAAAAGTGATAGAAAGAAGAGAATACTGGCAGCCATACTTTGCATGGTAATGGTGTTATCAAGCAATATTTCAGCATTAGCAGAAGGAGAGGTATATGCTGACCCTGATGCCGTTACGCAGATGGAGACACCAGAAGCTGTTTCCGAGACGCAGCCGGAAAGTGCCCCGCAGGAGCCAGCAGCTCCAGAAGCTCCGGCAGAAGAAGCCCCGGTATTTTCCGAAGAAACAGAACTGACCAAAGAGCTGAGGGATGCATCCGGCAAACTGGTACAGAAAGTCACAGCAAAACTTCCAAAAGGAGCATTCGAAGCAGAAACTTCCCAGATTGAAATGGAAGTCACATACGTAGACAGCTCCATGGAAAACTACAAAAAAGGAATGATGGAGAAGAAACTTCCTACAGACAACACCCTGGGAGATTACTTCCTCTATAACATTCAGTTCAAGGTAAACGGCGAAGCAAAAGAATCCCTTGAACCAATCACAATCACATTTGAAAAAAGCAATTTAGAAATCAAAGATACAAAAAAAGCAAATGTCTTCTTCTTTGATCCGGCAAACCCGGAAGTAAGCGGAGATAAAGATGAGCTGGTAGAAATCACTCAGAGAAGCGAACTGTTAGAAAGCCTTCAGGCAGCAGGACAGAGCACAGCAACTATGGAAGAAGATTACGACCTCTCTTCCATTGAAATCAAAGAAGAAAACCGTTCCGGCAAAATCGTTCTGGAAGGAAGAAAATCTACTATCTACGGATGCTATGTAGAAAAAGAACCTGAACAGAAAGAAGAAACTCCGGAAGAACAGCCAGAAGAAAAACCGGCAGACATCCCGGTGCTGAATTACGAAGATGACAAAGTAACTGTTTCCGTAACAGCAGAAGAAGCCGGAATCATTCCGGAAGTAGCTACATGAGTTGGGAAAAGTTTCACTGGAAACCATGTTTAGAATCTAAAAAAATTATGAAAAACACTAGAAAACATTGAAAAATAAATGTTTTTTGGTATTATAATAGTAAACGTAAATATTACTTCAATATATTTTCGGTTGAAATAATATTTTGTAATTCATAGTCGGCAGTTTTGGAACACAAATAGGTGGGATGTAGGAGAAAAGCTGTAGTTGGCCTACTAATTTATGCGTTAAATAGGCCAAAACAAGAAATTCGTGTGTTTCCAACCTACTTTTTTTAAAGCAAAATAGGCTGAAAAACGACATCTGGTGTATTCCACCTACTTTAGAAGAGATAAAGGTAGGCCAAGACTAAGAATCCATAGAATCACACCTATTTGGTGCTCTAAAAAGTAGGTTGTAAAAGCTGGTCTTGCGAAAGCCACCTATTTGGAGCTGCTAAAAGTAGGCTGTAGGAGCTGATTTAGTGAAAATCCACCTATTGGGATGCCGGTGAAGCAGGTCACAGAATATGATTTTACAAAATCCACCTATTGGGATTACAAAAAAAGCAGGTCTGAAGCTTTCAGACAAAATGCTAACTTACATCCAGATAAAATTTTTAAGAGTACAAAAGAGAACGATACATAACAAAATAAGGAAGGGAAGCCTATGGCGGATAAAGTGAAACCGGATGTACTTTTGAAAGATTTTTGGCGTTCCAATGAGCGGTTCGCAGACTTGTTCAATGCAGTGATGTTCCAGGGGGAAGAAGTGCTGAGGCCGGAAGAGCTTCAGGAGATGGATACCGATGTATCGGGGATTATTCAGTTGAAAGATCACGCAGAATCTTTAGTGAGGATACGTGATGTGGTGAAGAAAATGGCATTTGGCGTGGAGTTCGTAGTCTTTGGTATAGAATCCCAGCAGAACATCCACTATGCAATGCCTCTGCGGGCAATGCTGTACGATGGGATGGGTTACCTGAAGGAGTATCAGGAAATTACCCGTTCTCACAAGGCAGAGAAAGCAGTTATGAGCAAAGAAGAATTTCTTTCGGGAATGAAGAAGGGAGACCGATTGCATCCGATTATCTCTATTGTGATATACTATTCAGAATATCCATGGGATGGTCCTCTTTGTCTGGAGGATATGATGGTGGAGATGCCGGAAGAAATCAGGAAAATCTTCTCGGATTACAAGATGAACCTGGTGCAGGTACAGGACAGCGGTCAGTACGTCTTTCATAACGAAGATGTGAGGCTGGTGTTCGAGCTCTCCCGTGAATTTTTCAGGGGAGACCTGGAAAAAATAAAAGAAAAATATAAAAATCAGGATATCAAACAAGAACTGCTCATGGTGATTGGAAAAATCATAGATTCATCAGAATTAATGCACTGGAAACAGGAAGGGAAGGTGGAAAATGTGTGTACAGCAGTAAAAAAATGGGAAAAAGAGTGGTATGAAAATGGCCGCATAGAGGGTCATGAAGAAGGCCGTAAAGAAGGCCGCATAGAAGGCCGTAAAACTGGAATTACAGATATGGTGTCTGCGATGCAAAAGCATGGCATCGCACATGACTTAATTATTCAGATGCTCTGTGGCCAGTTTGAGATCAGCGAAGAAGAGGCAAAACAATATTTGTAAGAGTGTGTATTGCCCACAAGAGATATTATAAATCCCTGGAAATTCCGTTGGGTGCATTTGAAATTTCCAGGGATTTAAAAGCAAATCTAATTTATGGAGTCTTTATTCATTTCAATAACTCTTTGAAGATAATTCAAAGTTTCGTCTTTAGTTTCTAACATTTCCATTTCATCCAAAGAAGAGGCGAAATCATAGAAAGAAGACAAAAGGTTTTGTTCTTTCAAAAGAATATAGGTAAGCATAGAAGTTTGTCCGGAAAACATCAGGTATCCATAATTCACGGTGCCTGCCAAATGTAGATTCAACGGGAATTTTTCCAGGGAACCTTTCAAGAGCCGGATGTTGTTGGAGCTATTTACCTGGTCATAGAATTTTTTCAGCAGCTTGATGCGGTCTTCGTATTCAAAGGGGCTGTACAAAGCATCTGGGATTTCATGAAGCCGCTCTGTCATAAGAAAACGCAGGACACCTTCCCTGGTAAAATACATGTGGCTGCTGCTTTTGGTCAGGGATTCTATGTATAGAGGTAATTCCTGCAGGAGAGTATTTTTCTGAGGCAGGGAATCCGGTATGTATTTGTTGAGTAAGTCTTTTGTAAAACAAGGGATAAGGCAGGGCTCTGCACTTAAACTGTAAGAAGTAGAAGCCTCCTTGTAAATAATAGAAAAATTTTTCAAGTGGAAATTCGGAATAGAATGAAAACTGGAGGTAAGGGGTTCTGTATTTTTCATAATATCCTGAAAGCGATTCTCAAACAAATGAAGGGTTTCTTTGTCTTTAATCATGACCCCTTCTTTTAGATTGCTGGAACACAAAATTGCCGCAGAATCTGTCAAAAACATACATGGAAGAAAATTCAGATTATTAAAATGAGAATTTACATTGTCATAATAATAATATGGTTCGTAAGTCACAGGTTTTTCATACAAAGAAATAATTTTCTTCAAACATTGTATGTTGTAATTTTGCTGAGAACGGATATAACCCTTTCTGTTATTTACGCAGATAATATGTTGAATATGTAGTGTGCTTTTTGCATAAGGCAGCATAGCAGACAGATTGATTACTTCCAGGTGCTCTGGCTGAGCCAGAATGAAAAGATGGCCGTCAGGTTTAGAAAGAAGTTCAGTGACCATCTGATGGATACAGGAATTAATCTGAATCTGTCCTGATAAGGCAACAGTGTCTTTTTTGGTATGCCAGGAGGCAGCGTTAAAATCAAGTGCAGAAGTATCCTGAAAGGATTCACTATGCAAATCTGTGAAACTGAGGATAAATTCCAGTGCATTTTTCCGGCTGTAGTAAGTGTCCCATCCGACCTTGGTAAGCAGGTAGGCCTGGAGCAATTCCTGGGTTTCCAGAGGATTCAGATTCATGAAAGAAGCCAGCTTCTGGACCAGTGCTTTGGAAGAAGGTGCACGTTTTCCATTGATTAATTTATACATGGTAGAACGGTCTAGTTCACAGTATGCAGTGAGGGCACTCACATTTACATCCTGGTTTTTAATTAAAAGCGATAATAAATCAGAAAATTCAGACATAGCAATGACTCCTTTAATATACAACTATAACAATAGGGTATTAAAATCTTGTCGAAAAGTAAAGAATATTTGGAGAAAAAGTCTGTCCACAAAACTTGCCACATGTTGTAGATGTATAAAAAAGTATAAAATTAATACAAATGCTTTATAAAAAATTATACACAACAGGAGGAAAAAGCATGAAAAAAGGAAAAAAATTGTTTTCGCTTTTATTGGCTCTCTGCCTTACAATCGCCATGGCAGTGCCGGTTTTTGCAGATGATGCAGAAGTCGTGAACAAGATGAGAAGTGGTGTCCTTCAGGTAAACCTGAACTGGATCGACCAGAATGGCGGACGTCATTTTATTCAGGGAGGAAGTGGATTCCTGATCAATGACCAGACATTACTGACGAATCAGCATGTGGTTACAATGACACAAGAGACAAAAGAAGCAGCAAGTGCTCTGTATGGTGTTGACTTTGTAAATGATAACAAGCTGGATGTGCGTGTGCAGGTTGTTGTACAGCGTGACGTTGTAATCGATGCATCTGTTATTCAGAGCAGTGCTGAAATGGATGTGGCAATCCTGGAATTAAGCTCTCCTATTTATGACAGAATTTCTTTGGAATTAGGCGACAGTGCAAATGTAAAAGAAACTCAGGCAATCTATGTACTTGGATTCCCTCTGCTTTCTGAACTTGCTCAGGATGTTCGTTACTACACCAGTGATGACGTATCTGTAACTTCTGGTATCGTATCTAAAAAAATGGAAAGAAACTCTACACCATTTATCCAGCACGGTGCTAAGATTTCTGACGGAAACTCTGGCGGACCATTAGTAGCTGTTGATTCTGATGGAGTTGGTCGTGTTATCGGTATCAATACTTCCAGAGTATCCATTGAAGAAGGATACTACTATGCAATGGAAATTAACGATGTGAAAACTCTGCTGAATCAGCTGGGTGTTACATATAACGAAGGCAGCGGAACTACTGGTGGAACCACAGGAACAGAAGGCAACGCTACTACCGGAACAGAAGGTACTGGAACAAATGGTGGTGAGATAAAGGATGATCCAGTAGTAGAACCAGTTGCAGCAGATACTTCCAAATTAGAATCTGCTATCTCCGATGCAGAAGATAAACTGGCAGATGGAAAATACACAGAAGATTCTGTAAAAGAACTGGAAGATAAATTAGACAGTGCTTATCAAGTAATGGATGATGACGAGGCATCTCAGGAAATCATTGACAAGGCACAGGATGAAGTAGAAAAAGCAGCAGATGACCTGGAAGAACAGAAAGGTCCTGGTATGGTGTTATGGATTATCATTGGTGCTGCTGTAGTGATTATCGTAGTCATCGTAGTGATTCTTGTAGTATTATCCGGTAACAAAAAGAAAAAAGAAGAAATGGAACGTGAACGCATGATGAGACAGAGAGCAGAAGAACAGAGAAGAACTGCTCCGGCACCAAGAGCAGAGGCACGTTCTTATAATCCAGTACAGGAACCATCAGCAGGTGCAGGCGAAACCAGCGTACTTGGCGAAGGAAGAGGAGAAACAACCGTACTTGGAGCTTCTGCACAGAGTGCAGCTTACATGATCCGTAAGAAAACAAATGAACGTGTAGTGCTCAGTGCTCCAAGCTTCACTATTGGTAAAGAAAGAAGCCGTGTAAATTATTGTATTTCTGACAATACTTCCGTGAGCAGATGCCACGCACGTATTTCCAGAAAAGGTTCACAGTACTTTGTAGCTGATATGAATTCTACAAACTTTACTTTTGTAAATGGAGTGAAAGTTGTGCCGGGTCAGGAAGTTGCTTTGAAAGACAATGATACTGTCCGTTTCGCAGATGAAGATTTCGAATTTCATATGTAATTAATACATTTTAAAGGAAAGAGAGCAGACTATGAATTATTTGACAACTGTCCACACAGATGTGGGAATCAGAAAGAGTACAAATCAGGACTCAGTATTAATAGAAACAGCGGCTACAGACTATGGACAGGTTTTGTTAAGCGTAGTTTGTGATGGTATGGGCGGCCTTGCAAAAGGTGAGGTCGCCAGTGCCATCTTAGTAAAGGCCTTTTCCAGATGGTTTCATCAGGAATTCCCCGGACTGCTGTATGGTGGTCTGGAGGCCAATACTTTGAGAAATAGCTGGACAAATTTAATTTTAGAACAGAATCAGAGAATCAGCCAATACGGGCTGGAATGCAATATGAGCCTGGGAACAACCCTGGCAGCACTGCTTTTGGTAGACAATATCTACTATATCATAAATGTGGGTGATTCCCGTGTTTATTATATTAAAGACGGCTTTCACCAAATGACTTTAGACCAGACTTATGTACAGAGAGAGATGGATCTTGGGCGGATGACTCCTGAGGAAGCAAGAAACCATCCAAGAAGAAACGTGCTGCTTCAGTGCGTAGGAGCAAGCAGTGTGATAGAACCGGACTTCTATGTAGGGGAATACAAACCAGATTCCCTGTTTATGATGTGTTCAGATGGTTTCCGCCATGTGATCACTCCAGAGGAGTTCTATGAAAAAATGAAACCAGAACTTATGGTTACAGAAGAGAAAATGAAAGAAACGGCTGTATATTTTACAGAGTTAAATAAAGTCAGAAGAGAAGACGACAACATTTCAGTTGCTTTGATTCGGGCATATTAGGAGGAAGTCTATATGCTTGAAATTGGATCATTAGTAGACGGGAAATATAAAATATTGAATAAAATCGGGCAAGGCGGTATGAGTGTGGTGTACCTTGCCATGAATGAGAGAGCCAATAAACAGTGGGCAATTAAAGAAGTCCGTAAGGATGGTGTCCAGAACTTCGAAGTTGTGAAGCAAGGCTTAATCGTAGAGACAGATTTGCTGAAAAAACTGAATCATCCAAATCTGCCAAGTATTATTGACGTAATCGATGGAGACGGAAGTTTCCTCATTGTTATGGACTACATAGAAGGGCGTACCCTGGAAAAAGTGCTTCGTGAGTACGGGGCACAGGATCAGGAGGATGTCATTGAGTGGGCAAAACAGCTTTGTGATGTGCTTTCCTACCTGCATTCCAGAAAACCACCGATTATCTACAGGGATATGAAACCTTCCAATGTTATGCTGCGGCCGGATGGCAAGGTCATGCTCATTGACTTCGGTACAGCAAGAGAGTTCAAGGAAACCAGTGTGGCAGATACCACCTGTCTGGGAACCCAGGGCTATGCAGCACCGGAGCAGTATGGCGGGCACGGACAGACAGATGCCCGAACAGATATTTATTGCCTGGGTGCAACCTTGTATCATCTGCTCACCGGGTACAATCCAAGTGAGCCGCCCTATGAAATGTACCCAATCCGGTATTGGAATCCTGATTTGTCCTCAGGTCTGGAAGAAATCATTCTCAAATGTACCCAGAAAAATCCGGAAGACAGATATCAGTCCTGTGGTGAGCTGCTTTATGCATTAGAACACTATAATGAACTGGATATTGAATATAAAAGAAAACAATCCTTGAAGTGGCGTAGTTTCCTGGCAGCAGCTTCCCTTACCGTTTTGGCAGGAATCGGAGCAGTGGGATTCAAGATAGCCGAAAACTCTGTGAAATCCAGTACCTATGACGCTTATCTGGTGGAAGCGGAAAACCTGGCCTCCACAGACTGGGATAAATGTGTAGAGTATTACGAAAATGCCATTACCCTGAACCCCAAGGAAGGGGCTGCCTATGAAGGGCTTCTGCAATTTTTCCTTCTCCATGACAAAGAAGAAAATACAAATGGAGATGCAGAACAGGTTACGGTATTTTCCAGTGAAGAAGAGCAGACAATTCGTAAAGTCATAGGAATCACGGGAAATGCAAAGAGAAGTAATGAAGATTATTTCAAAACCAATGGCGACGATTACGATAAATTTTCTTATGACCTGGGAGTGGCGTATTTCTATTCCTATAACGGAACAGGAGATAAAGCGGCTTCCAAGAAATGGTTGAGCAATGCTTCTGAAGCATCTCCTACAGCAGAATTAAATGAAAAAAACATTGCCAGGGCGAAGAACCTGTATAAGATTGCCAATTATTACGATAGCCTGAAGGTGCGGAATCAGGCGGGAGATTCTGTTGTTTCCTATTCTGATTACTGGTTTGACCTGGTAGGGATTGTGGAAGAGGATGCCAAAGACAGCAATAACCTGTACAAGCTTCTGTCTTATAAAGAATTGACAGCACAGATTGCTGGAAAAGCAAGCAATTTCAAAGATGCAGGTATCACAAAACAGCAGATGCTGACGCAACTTGGACAGGCTGAGGAAGTCCTTAGCAGCATGGAATCAAGTGAAAAATATGAGATGAATATGAGGGATTCCATTCTTGAAAATGTCGGTACAGCGAAAAATATTGTGGAATCAACTTATAACACAGCGAATATAGAAGGAATCGGTCAGGGAGGTGGAACAAGTGGAACAGATACAACAGCAGATTAGTTTGTTTCATACTTTGTTTTATGTGTGTCTGGGTGTCTGCATTTTCTGCCTGGTTCTTAGCATTATTTTCTTTTTTAAATTTGATATCATCAATATTTTCAATACCCGAACCGGGCGTTCTGTGAAGAAAACAGTGCAGCACATGGAAGAAATCAACTCCCGTACAGGACAGCTTCGGAGGCCGGTTGGAAGGGGCAATACAGGAACTCTCAGCCGTTCCGGGAACATTGGGAACAGCAAGAAACTGGGCAGTGTCCGTAAGGCAAAGATGGAAGATATCATTCAGCCGCCGCCCACGCCTACAGAACCACTGGCAGCAAATGCTGTTGGAGTCTTAGAGGCAGGTGCTACAGAAGTCCTGGATGCCGGAGCAACTGAGGTGCTGAACCAGAGCATGCAGACAGCCACCAGAGAAATGGCACAGCGTGAAGTAGACGAAAGCCATGGAATGTTCAGAATCGAAAAATACGAACTGCACATTCATACAAACGAGGTGGTGTAGGAGATGAGTGGAATGAAAGGGATAGAGAAGAGGTTTTATATCCATAGTGTTGTGTATCACTTCCCTTTACCTGTACTTTCTGGTATATGGAAGGATATTTCAATATATAGTACAAAGAAAGAAAAGAGGAAAAGGACATGAAAGGAAAGCGTAAATTAACACAAAGAATTCTTTCCCTGATGATGGTGTTCGCAATGGTCATGGGTATGCTCTTAGAACCTGTGCAGATTTATGCGGCACAGCCAGGGGAAGATGTCGGACAGACAAAAGCCGCTCCGACGGATCAGCAGCAGCCAGATGGCAATAGAGGCAGTACGGATCAGGGTGGTACACCGGGAGGAGATAGCGGTGAGACAACGCCGCAATATACCATTACGGTTACAGCAGATAAGAATGAAGCAAAAGTGGGTGAAACTGTAAGATTTACAGCGTCTATTAAAGGAACAGCTCCTGATGATGACAAAATTACATGGAGTGCAGATAATGGCTTATCGATAGTTGAAAATGTTTCAGATAACAAAGAAGCCACAGTAACAATTCCTTCAACTTTAAAAAACGATACAACAGTGACTGTAACCGCAACCTGCGGCGAAGTATCAGGAACGGCAACTTTTACAGCTAAAATACCGACTTATACGGTAAGTGGAACAGTTTCAGCGAATAATAAACCGATACAGAATGCAACAGTAAAACTGGGAGACTTTGAACTAACGACTACAGATGAGACTGGTTCTTATTCTGTAACACAAGTTCCTAATGGTACATATGGATTAAGTGTACAGTGTGAAGGATTTCAGGCTTATACAGGTAGTATAACCGTAACAGATTCAGAAGTTACAAATGCCAGCATAAGTATGAATTTAGACACAGTATCTGCTTCTATTGCCAAGGGAAGTATTGTGGTTGGAGAAAATACAAGTGTATCTGTTTTACCACAAGTACAAGTGGAAAGTGTTAACTGGAGCTCTAGTCAAGCAAATATTGCAGCTGTGGATGCCGCAACAGGTGAAGTTACGGGTATTAAGGCGGGAACAGCTACAATTACACCTACAATCACATCAAAGTATGGTAATGTACCGGCAAATGGAATCCAGGTGACAATTGGAGAATGCGAAACAAAAATCACAGAGGTATCTGTTAATAAAACAGGTTTATTTGCAAAGAAATTAAAAGTAGATGTGACAATAGAATCAATTACTGGAAATAATACACCTACTGGCGGTAATGTGAAATTTACATTGAAGCAAGAAGAGGTAGATGAGGTAGTAAAACCAATTGTAAAAGAAGTAGAGTTGAAAGATGGAAAAGCTACTTTAGAACTTACAAAGAAGAATTTGGATTTTTCAGGAAAGTACACTATAACAGTACAATATTTAGGAAACCCAGATTATTATAAAGCAAGTGATACAGTAATTAAGGAATATAATTACAAAGTTGGAGGACTGACTTATAGAGATGAACAAGATAAGGATGTTATATCTAAAGAAAAAACTCCAATGATTCTTACTTATGGAGAAGAAAAGACAATTTGGGTAGAAGAAGGTAAGGAAGGTGTTGTTAATGAAGTAATTGCAAATGCTTCTGGAAACATCAGTATTACCAAACAGGAGAACTCCCAAAAAACAGGTTACACAGAATTTCTGGTGAAAGCTACGCAAGCTGGGGAAGATCCTTGCAGTGCAACCTTTAAAAAGACAGACGGAGATGAAACCTTCCATTCAAAACTGTATGTGAAAGTCAACAAGAAAGAAATTCATGTTGATACCAGTAAAGACAAGACGTCTATGAAGTATTCAAAGATTTATGATGATAATCGTAATGTCGTTGTAAATGAGGAAACAGAAGATTTCATTACATTGGAAAAAGTAGCTTTGTTAGATAGCATTTCTGGAGATGATGTTAAAGTTGATACAACGAATCCAAATGGTATTACTGGAAGATTGCCCAATAAGTTTTCGTTAGATGCAACACGATTGGAAGGAAAAGAAACAACCATTACATTTAACCAGAATCAGCTGGAACTTACTGGTACTAAGGCAAGCAATTATATTCTGGCAGATGATGAAATTTCAGTTTCTGCAACTGTTATTATTAACAAAAGACCAGCAACCATTAAAGTTAGTGATGCGGAAAGATCCTATGGACATGCATATGGAAATCAAATTGAAGGAAATGACCCGGATTATATATTTACTCCTAATCCTAAAGATTGGTTAGAAGTAGAAATTGATACAGGAGATGGTATTAGTGGTGTTTTTGAAGAAAGTTATACAGACCCTGCTAGTGAAACCTCTTTACAGGAACTGCTAACAAATGGTAATGCAACAATCCCTGGAGATTATGCGGGAACTTTGTCTGTAAACCTTGAGAAAATAACAAGTATTAATGTGAACAACTATCAGTTTACCATTACAACAGGTGATTTAAAGATTAAAGAAGAAACAATCAATAACATTTCTTCTTATGTTAAGTTTGAAAACTCTCCTGAAAATCCAACCATGTATTATGATAGTTTTAATCAGCTTTGGGTAAAAAAAGATGGTGGAACATTAAAATTAGAAACAAACGGAGATAAGTTATATGATGAAGTGCTACTGTTAAAAGTTGGAAACATGGCAGTCGGAAAAGATGAGCAATATTTGACAACAAATGGATATAGCAAATTTAATGCGATTGAATCGAATACGGTTGAGCTGACTTTACAGTTGACAAATAAGACTAGCGGTGCTTTATCTAAGGAATTTTTATACACCATTTATCTGGACAATACCATTCCAGAAGTTGAATTTAGCTCAGTAAAAGAAGCAGAAAAAACACCACTGGAAGCTCTTGCAAATAAAGTTACTTTTGGTGCTTTTGAAAAAACGAAATATACAGTACAGGTAGATGTATCAGAATCAGTTGAGACTTCATCCGGATTAAAAGAGTGGACTTACATGGTTCTTCCTCTTAATAGGGATATGATTCTCGATTCAGAAGAACCGGACAGAGAATTACTTTCTTATATTGAGTCTTTAAAAGACAATGGTGAATATCAGTGGAAACAAATGATTACAGAGAACACTGCAACGATTCCAATTGAAAGCAAAAAAGCAGAAGATAAAAACTTTGTAGCTAACAATTATGTGGTTCTTGTAAAACCATTTGATAATGTAACCAACAGTAAAATTTATACTTCTCTTGGAATTATTCTTGATAATAATGAACCATATGTAGATTTGGATTTGGCTGCTGGAGAAGAGAACAAAGAAGTTTATGATTCAGATGTCCAGTTGCATATGACCATTACAGATAATAATAAACCAGTAGACAAGACGGTTTCCGGTTTGAAAGAGGTTTATTATCAGATTGCTATAGGACAGGATAAACTGGACGATGAAAAGAAGGAGTATCTGTATCAGGTAGAAGAAGGAAAACGATATACTTTAGACGAGCTTCAAAAAGAGGTATTGTCAAGAGATATTACAGTGAAAAAAGAATGGAACTCCAACGATATCTGGGTACGTGTGACTGCTGTAGATAATTCAGGAAATGAATTTTATGCGTATAAGCAGTTAAAGATTGATATCGTAGATCCAAAGGTAACGGTAAAATACGAGACAAAAGCTACAGAAGATTATGCACCATATTACAAAGAAGACAGAACCGCAGTTGTAACAATTAAGGAGAGAAATGTAGATTTTAATAGAAGCAATGAACTCTGGTTCGACTTACAGCGTGAAGGTGAAGCAAATTCTGTAAGACACACACTTTCTTCCTTGAAAGCAGTGGAAGGTATCACAATTGATTTTGTGACAGACTCTGAAGAAGGAAGAGATAAAACTCAATACACAGATGAAAGAACCATCGAAATGAGAACCCGTTTCCATGGTGACAACAAATATAACTTTGACGTTCACTGTACAGATACAGCCGGAAGAGCTAATAAAGAAGAAAATGGTACATACTTTGTCATTGATAAAACAGCTCCTAAATTAAAGGTTGCATACTGGAATTCAGATGGTGCAGTAGGAGTAGCTGGAAGCGAAGATGGACGTGTTTATAGTGGAAAAACGGTTACTGCTAAAGTGGAAATCGAGGAACACAACTTCGCTTATGCAGACAAAGATGTTCCAATTGATGTGAAAGTTACCGCAAACAAAGTAGGTGCAGGGGAAGAAATTCCTGATTATGCAGTATTAGAAAAAACAAATAGTTTAGACGTCTGGAGCAATAATGTAGATGTTTACACCAGCACCTACACCTTCAACTCCGACGCAAACTATACCCACAGCATCACCTACACAGACCTTGCAGGAAACATTGTTACTTATGGACCAGGCTACTTCACAGTAGACAAGACTCAGCCAACAGGTACTGTAGAAATCAAAGGCTTTGGTTTCTGGGAAAGCCTGTTAGAGAAGATTACATTCGGTCTTTTCAGCCCATCTACCGTAGACGTAGTTATGACTGGTGCAGACCATACCTCACCGGTTAATCCGGTACAGTTTGCAAGATTCCATGACCAGATGACCAGAGATGATCTGGAAAACTACAATGGATGGTCTTCCGCTTCCCAAGAGAAGCCGGAATCCGCAGCATTCTCTGTAAGCCCGGATGAACAATTTATTGTTTATACAAAAGTGACAGACTATGCAGGAAATTATCAGTACTTTAGTTCTGACGGTATGATCGTGGACAGCACAAAACCAGCACCAGTAGTTACCATCACAAACCTGAGCCAGGCTCAGAATGGTATCTTTAATGAAAACGTAACCTTACAGATTGATGTAGAAGACCCGACAGCAGGAGAGACATACTCCGGTCTTGAGAAAGTCTGGTACACGGTTTCCGCAGCAGGAAATGTGACAACCAGCAAAACTATTGAACTTTTAAATAATAGTGGAAACAAGGTACAGGGAAATAAGACCTTCAGCAAAGTAATCACAGTTCCTGCAGACGTTTACAATAGCAATGATGTAAAAGTACAGGCGTTTGCTACAGACTTCTCCGGCAACCAGGGAGACAGTGAAATAACAGAGTTGAAAATCGACGTGACCAATCCTACTATCTCTGTTTCCTGGGATTTAAACAACCCATTAAACGGCAGATATTACAAGGATACAAGAACAGCAACTGTCACAGTTACAGACCGTAACTTTGACCCGAACAATGTAAGATTCAGCATTACCAACACAGACGGAACTTCTGCTAATATCGGCGGATGGAGCAGCAGTAGTAATATCGGTGTATCCGATACCGCTACAAGCACCTGTCAGGTATCCTTCCCGGCAGACGGTGATTACACCTTTACTCTTGGATGCACAGACCTGGCTGGAAACAGTGGTGAATACGGACAGACAGATGAATTTACTATTGATAAGACTATCCCGGTTATGACGGTTTCTTATGACAACAACAATGCAAGAAATGGAAACTTCTTCAAAGAAACACGTACAGCAACCGTGACCATCCGTGAGCACAACTTTAATGCAGCAGATGTACGTGCAGCCATTACAGCAAGCCTGGAAGGCAGTGGCATCTCCACACCATCCATCAGCGGCTTCTCAGGAAGCGGTGATGTACATACAGCAACCGTAAATTACAGCACTGACGGTGATTATACCTTTGACATTGACTACACCGATATGGCTGGAAATGCAGCAGCAGATTACACTCAGGACAGCTTCACAGTTGACCTTACAGCACCGGAACTGGAAATCACAGATGTGGAAGACAAATCTGCAAACAACGATGCTGTAGCACCAAAGGTTGAAGCTACAGACGTAAACTATGATGCAAAAGGCGTTACCATGACACTGACAGGTGCCAACAATGGAAATGTAGAAGTAGGCAAGGTTGTCAGTGCAATCCAGAACGGGCAGTCCATGAAATTCAATGATTTCGCAAGAACAGAAGAAATGGATGACCTGTACAAACTCCAGGCAAAAGCAGTGGATAAGGCAGGAAATGAAACACAGAAAGAAATCATGTTCTCTGTAAATCGTTATGGTTCTGTCTTTATCTTAGATAATGACACCAAAGACTGGCTGAAAACAGGGGATGAAGGATACACCTACATCAGAGAAGAAAAAGAAGTAGGAATCCGTGAAATCAATGTAGATGCTATTGAATCCCGAAGCATTACCGTAAACCGTGACGGTGACCTGGCAAGCCTGAAAGAAAACACAGACTTTACCGTGAAGAATTCCGGCTCTGATGCACAGTGGAAAGAAGCTCACTATGTAATTGCAAAAAATAATTTCGAAGAAGAAGGTAACTATACAGTTATTCTTAACACACAGGATAAAGCTCAGAACAGCATGAACAACACCAGTGTGAAGAAAGCAAACAAGAATCTTCCAATCGAATTTGCAGTAGATAAGACAGCTCCTACTGTTGTTGTATCTGGTGTGGAAGATGATGCACAGTACAGGGCAGCAGAGAGAGCTATGATCGTAGATGCTAAGGATAACCTGGCACTTACAAAAGTTTCCATCAGCATTGACGGAGAGAAGACCGTATATGATGGTGAAGAACTGCTGAAAGATAACGGTGTCATTGAAACTGCGGTTGCAAGTGCAAACCGCTGGCAGAATATCGAGATTACAGCAGAAGACGCAGCAGGAAACGTGCTGGGACAGTCTGAAAAAGCACTGGAGGGAGAACCTGTTGTTCTCCGTGTTCTGGTAACACCAAACATTGTGATTCAGTACTACATGAATAAACCACTTTTCTATGGCTCTATTGCAGCTATAGTGATTATGGCAGGATTGATTATTTTCCTTTTTGCTAAGAAGAAAAAAAGATAAGAGTAAAATTTATAATAGATGTCATCTATCGCCTGAATATGCCGGTGAGTATCTGGGTAAAATCTATCTGAAGCAATAGACAAGAGGTACTTGTGAAATACCCCTTGCACTCTTTATAGAACATGTGTTATACTCTCCACCGAGAGGAAATTTAACAGGCAGCCGTGGCTGCTTTTTGACAATTTAGACGGTATGAAGGGGCGGAAGTAGGACTTTCGTCCCCTTTTCCATTGTTTTAAGAAGGGAGACAGACAAAATGACAAAAATAGATATTTTTTCAGGATTCCTGGGAGCAGGAAAGACAACTTTAATTAAAAAATTGCTTACAGAGGCTTACAAGGGTGAGCAGGTAGTTTTAATTGAGAATGAATTCGGCGAGATTGGTATTGACGGTGGATTTTTGAAAGAGGCCGGAATCGAAATCAGAGAAATGAACTCCGGCTGTATCTGCTGTTCCCTGGTAGGTGATTTCGGAGAAGCTTTGAAAGAAGTAATTAAAACTTATCATCCAGACAGAATCATTATTGAGCCGTCCGGAGTAGGTAAATTGTCAGATGTCATCAAAGCAGTACAGAAAGTAGAAAATGAAGTTGACATAACATTGAACAGCTTTACCACAGTTGTAGATGTGACAAAATGTAAAATGTATATGAAAAACTTCGGAGAATTTTTCAGCAATCAGATTGAATACGCAGGAACTGTTATTTTGAGCCGTACAGATACACCAAAAGCTACAGATGACAAGGTACAGACAGCAGTGGAATTGATTCGTTCTCTGAACGAAAAGGCTGCGGTAATCACGACTCCGATTGAACAGCTTTCAGGAGCAAAAATACTGGATACTATGGAGCATAACCGTTCTCTGGAGAAAGAGCTGATGGAAGAAGAAGCATGCCCGGTATGCGGCGGACATCATCATGAGCACCACCATCACGACCACGAAGAATGCGGCTGCGGCCATGAGCACCACCATCACGATCATCACCATGAAGGCCATGACCATCACCATCATCATCATGCAGATGAAGTGTTTACAAGCTGGGGAAAAGAAACGATTAAATCTTATACTCAGGAGGAAATCAGCAAGATTCTGGATACACTTTCCACAGATGACAGCTATGGAATGATTCTTCGTGCCAAAGGTATGGTAGAAGGAAAAGACGGACAGTGGATTTACTTTGACATGGTTCCTGGTGAAGCAGACATCCGTACAGGAGCACCTGATTATACAGGAAGATTATGTGTCATCGGCTCCAAGATCAAAGAGGAAAAACTGGCAGAACTGTTTGGATTATAAAAACAGCAAAAGTTGCAGAAAGGAAAATAAACCTATGATGGAAGACGAAATCAGAGTTCCTATATATTTTATGGCAGGATTTCTGGAAAGCGGCAAGTCTACATTCCTGGATTTCACCATTGACCAGGAATATTTCCAGATTGAAGGCCAGACCCTTCTTATTCTCTGCGAAGAAGGAGAGGTAGAGTTTGATGAGAAGAAATTGAGAAGAAGCAGAACTTCTGTGGAGGTGCTGAACAGTTTCGATGAATTGACTCCAGAGCGTCTGGTAGCTTATGATGCCTTTTATTCTCCAGAACGTGTCACCATTGAATACAACGGCATGTGGCAGGTAAGTAAGTTCGAAGAAATGCAGCTTCCAAAAGACTGGGGAATTGTACAGCACATTGTTACCGTAGATGCCAGCACATTCCAGGTTTATATGAACAATATGAAATCCCTGTTTGTAGAGATGGTACGGAATGCAGACATGGTTCTGTTTAATCGCTGTCAGATGGACATGCCTCTGGCTTCTTTCAGGAGAAGTGTAAAGGTAGTAAATCAAAGTGCAGAGATTATCTTTGAGGATGAAGAGGGAGAGATTGAGGATATCTTCGCAGAAGAAATGCCTTTTGATGTCAATGCAGATGTGATTGAAATTATGGATGAAGATTACGGTATCTGGTTTATTGATGCTATGGATCACCCGGAAACCTATGAAGGTAAGACAGTAGCTTTTACTGCTATGGTCCTAAAATCACGGGAATTGGCAAAAGACGTATTTGTTCCGGGAAGAATGGCAATGACATGCTGTGCAGATGATACCAGCTTTATTGGTTATGTCTGCAAAAGCCCTGTGGCAAAAACTCTTAAAACAGGTAAGTGGGTGAAGGTGGTTGCTTCCGTAGATTACGCATATGTGGAATCTTACCATGGTGAAGGTCCGGTGCTCACTGCTATTTCTGTTGAACCTACAGAGCCTTTGAAACAGGAATTAGTATATTTTAATTAAGGAGAATCATATGTTTTTAATAGCGGGGCTTGGAAACCCAGGCAGACAATACGAAAAGACCAGGCATAACATGGGTTTTGACACCATAGACGAGCTGATTGAACGTCACCGTATTCCACAGGGGGGGATTGCCCACAAGGCCATGTATGGAAAAGGAATGATTGCCGGAGAAAAGGTTCTGGCAGTAAAACCTCTGACTTATATGAACCTCAGCGGGGAGGCTATCCGGGAATATGTAAATTATTATAAAATGGATCCGGAAACAGAGTTGATTGTAATCTATGATGATATTGACCTGGAACCGGGGCAGATACGCATCCGTAAAAAAGGAAGTGCCGGCGGCCATAATGGGATAAAGAGCATTATCGCTCAGATTGGAACCCAGAATTTCTACCGCATCAAGGTTGGTGTTGGGGCAAAACCGAAAGGCTGGGATCTGGCAGATTATGTCCTTGGAAGATTTTCTTCGGAAGAAAGAGAACTGGTGGACAAAGCTATCTGTGATGCTGCTGATGCAGTGGAAATGATTCTGAAAGATGGAATTGAAGCTGCCATGAATCATTACAATGGAGCAGCAAAAAAGAAAAAAGCAACTGAAAACAAGCAGGAATAACAGGAGAACGCTATATGCAGGTATTCATGCAGCCATTGGAACAACTGGGCGGATTTGATGAAATAACGTCCAGACTTGATAAAAACAGAGGTGTTCTACAGCTTTCCGGCTGTGTGGAATCTCAGAAAGCCCATATGATGTATGGGCTTTTTGAGGCTTTAAAAAAGACCCGGAAGCAGGGATGCAACTGTCTGATCATTGCAGAAAACGATTTAAAAGCAAAAGAATTATATGAGGATTACAGGCTTTATGACCGGGAAGTGTATCTATATCCTGCCAAGGATTTGATTTTCTTCCAGGCAGATATACACGGTAATCTCCTGACAAAGGAGCGGATGCAGGTGATCGCTGCTCTGCTTGCCAGGAAGAATGTAACGGTTATTACCAGTATGAGCGGCTGTATGGATTATCTGCTTCCGCTTGAAGTACTGGAGAAACATACCTTATCCTTTGACAGCGGAAGTCCTCTTGATATGGACAAACTCAAGAAACAGCTTCTTGGAATGGGGTATGAAAGAAATGCCCAGGCAGAGGCACCTGGACAATTCTCTTTTAGGGGCGGTATTATTGATATTTTCCCTCTGACAGAGACAAATCCTATTCGTATAGAGCTGTGGGGCGATGAGATTGATTCCATCCGGAGTTTTGACGCAGAGAGCCAGCGTTCTATCGAAAATCTGGACGAGATTACTATCTATCCGGCTTCGGAACTGGTATTAGACAAGGAAACCCTGGATAAGGGCTTAAAAGCCATAGAAAAAGAAAAGAAAGCCACAGTGCAGAAGTTCCGGGATGACTTTCTCACAGAAGAGGGAGCCAGACTGAAACATTATGTGGAAGAAACCATAGACAATCTGAAGGAATTTGAAGATTTTGCGGCTGCGGAACAGTTTTTGCGGTATTTTTATAAGAATGCAGTAACACTGCCGGACTACTTTGAAGATGAAAATACCCTGGTGATTCTGGATGAGACAAACCGTCTGGCTGAGCATGCAGATGCAGTGGAAACAGAGTTCAGGGAAAGTATGGAGCACAGGCTGGAAAAAGGTTATCTTCTGCCGGGGCAGACGGATTTGCTCATGAGTTATAAGCAGACCGTTCACAAGCTGAATAAAAAAAGATGTGTTTCACTCTGTACCATTGAGCAGCAAAAGGGAGACTGGGATATGAAAGCCAGTTTTCACATTTCTGCGAAATCCGTAAGTCCTTATAATAATAGTTTTGAACTGCTGGTCAAAGATTTGAAACAGTATAAGAAAAATGGGTATCAGGTACTTTTGCTCTCCGGTTCCAGAACAAGGGCTGCCCGTCTTGCAGAAGACCTGCGGGATGAAGGACTTAACAGTTTTTATACAGAAGATATGAACCGGGTGATTGCTCCGGGAGAGATCATGACAGCGTTTGGCCGCATGAAGCGGGGATTTGAATATCCGATGATTAAATTTGTCATGATCACAGAGTCTGATATTTTTGGTCAGGAAAAGAAGAAAAGACGCAAAAAGAAGGAATACAGTGGCAAGAGAATCCAGAGCTTCAGTGAACTAAGTGTAGGAGATTATGTGGTACATGAGAATCACGGGCTTGGCGTTTATAAAGGAATCGAAAAAATTACTGTAGATAAAGTAGCGAAAGATTATATTAAAATCGAGTATGCAGGAAACAGTACACTTTATATCCTGCCAAACCAGCTGGATATGCTGCAAAAATATGCAGGGGCAGATGCACATGTTCCGAAATTAAATAAAATCGGCGGGCAGGAATGGAATAAAACCAAGACAAAAGTGCGGGGAGCTGTAAAAAATATTGCGAAAGATTTGGTGAAGCTATATGCGGCAAGACAGGAAAGTGCAGGATATCAGTGTGAGCCGGATACCTTATGGCAGCGTGAATTTGAAGAAATGTTTCCCTTTGAGGAGACAGAAGACCAGCTTCTTGCCATCGAAGCTGCCAAGAAGGATATGGAAAGTACGAAGATTATGGACCGCCTTATCTGTGGTGATGTTGGGTACGGCAAAACAGAAATTGCCATCCGTATTGCCTTTAAAGCCGTTCAGGAAGGAAAGCAGGTAGTTTATCTGGTGCCTACCACGATCTTAGCCCAGCAGCATTACAATACTTTTGTGCAGAGGATGAAGGATTTTCCTGTGCGTGTGGATCTGATGTGCCGGTTCAAGACCCCGGCAGAACAGAAGAAAACCATCACAGATCTGCAAAAAGGACTGGTTGATATTCTGATTGGAACCCACAGGGTTCTTTCGGATGATATTAAATTTAAAGACTTAGGGCTTTTGATTATTGACGAGGAACAGCGTTTTGGTGTGACTCACAAAGAAAAAATCAAGAAAATGAAAGAAAATGTGGATGTTCTTACCCTGACTGCTACACCAATCCCAAGAACCTTGCATATGAGTTTGATCGGAATCCGTGATATGAGTGTGCTGGAAGAAGCACCTATGGACCGTATGCCGATACAGACTTATGTCATGGAGTATAATGAGGAAATGGTGAGGGAAGCCATCAGCAGGGAAATGGCAAGAGGCGGCCAGGTGTATTATGTGTATAACCGTGTCAATGATATTGATGAAGTGACCAACCGTGTGGCAAAACTGGTTCCAGAGGCGAATGTAGCCTTTGCCCATGGACAGATGCAGGAGCGGCAATTAGAAAAAATCATGTACGGGTTTATTAACGGAGAGATTGATGTGCTGGTTTCTACTACCATTATTGAGACAGGACTGGATATTTCGAATGCCAACACCATGATTATCCATGACGCAGACCAGATGGGGCTCTCTCAGTTGTATCAACTTCGCGGGCGTGTGGGACGTTCCAACAGGACAGCCTATGCTTTCCTCATGTATAAGAAAAACAAAATGCTGAAAGAAGTGGCAGAGAAACGTCTTCATGCGATCCGGGAATTTACAGACTTGGGAAGCGGTTTTAAGATTGCCATGCGTGACCTGGAAATCCGTGGGGCAGGAAATCTTCTTGGTGCAGAGCAGCATGGTCATATGCAGGCAGTGGGATATGACCTTTACTGCAAAATGCTTGACGAAGCAGTGAAAGAAGAAAAGGGAATCAAGCAACAGGAGGATTTCGAGACCACCATAGATCTGGAAGTGAATGCCTTTATCCCACCGAAATTCATTCCGAATGAATTCCAGAAACTAGACGTTTATAAGCGGATTGCAGCTATTGAATCCCAGGAAGAATATGAAGATATGATGGAAGAACTGCTGGACCGTTTCGGAGATCCGCCAAAAGCAGTGCAGAATCTATTGATGATTGCCAACCTGAAAGCCATGGCACATAAAGCCTACATCCGTGAGATTAAACAGAGTGGGCTGAGTGTGAAAATTTCTATGTTTGAGCGGGCAAAAGTGAATCCGGCAGGCTTTCCGCCTATTTTGGAGAAGTTTAAGAATAACCTTACCATGCGGCTGGAAGAAACACCGTATTTTATGCTTTCGCTGAAGGGAAGAAAACCAAAAGAGACCTTGGATGTGCTGGATACCCTGGAAGCGGTGCTGAAGGAATTTCAGAGTGTGATTATGGAGTAGGTTTTAAAACACAATATCTTCATATTCTCCCCTTAAAAATTCCTTGCCCCATGGTGCAAAAACGTCTATAATGGTAAAAGACGCTGCGATTTGATAAAACCAGGGCAATATTAGAGATTCAGGAGGAGAAAAACATTATGAATAGAGTAACAAAAAAACTGGCCTGTGCAGTTATGGCAGGTGTGATGGGAACAGGACTGCTGTCAGGATGCGGCAGCAGCCTTGACGGAACAAAGGCATTGATTACCTGCGGGGAAGATACCGTAAGTGTGGGAACCGGCAATATGATGCTTCGTATGAACCAGGCACAGATGCAGTCTTATTATGCCATGATGGGAGGCAGCACAACCGGAATCTGGGATCAGGATGCAGGAGACGGAACCACTTATGGGGAATCTACAAAAAATATGATTGTGCAGCAGTTAAAGAATATGGTTCTTTTGAAACAGCATGCAGATGAATATGAAGTGTCTGTTACGGATGAAGAACAGAAGAAAATTGAGGAATCTGCAAAAGCATTTGTAGAGGCTAATACAGAAGAGACACTTACAAAGCTGTCTGTTACAGAGGATGATATTGAAAATCTGCTTCTGCTTTATACCTATCAGGAAAAAATGTATGAGCCAATGACCGCAGATGTAGATACAAATGTGGAGGATTCTGAGGCACAGCAGAGTAAGATTTCCTACTGTAGATTCAGTATCAGTGATAAACAGAACGAAGACGGAACCACTACACCTTTGACAGACGAAGAAAAACAGGCAAAAAAAGACCAGGCACAACAGCTTCTGGATAAACTGAACGCATCAGAAGACCCTGCCACAGCAGATATGGATGCACTGGTAAAAGAAATAGACGAAGAGATGAGAGCATATGACACAACCTTTGATTCTGAAGATACTCTTCTGGATGAAAAAGTAAAAGAAGCGGCTGTTACGCTCACAAAAGATGGCCAGGTGTATGAAAAGGTAGTAGAGGGCGAAGATTCCTACTTTGTAGTCCGCATGGATAGTATGCTGGACCGTGAGGCAACAGACCAGGAAAAAGAAAATATTGTAAACCAGAGAAAACAGGAAGCATACAATAAGCTTCTGGAAGGCTGGGAGAAAGATGCAAAAATCACAGTAAATGAAAAAGAATGGAAAAAAGCTAAACTGACAGATAATGATCAGTACACGATTAAACAGCCACAGACAGAAGAAAAAGCAGAATAGGAAATAAAAGATTCCCGCAGAAGCCAAGAGCAATAGGTTTCTGCGGGATTTTTTCATTTTGTGAGAAATTATAAAAAACAATCAGGAGGGATTATAAATGGAGACAGCAGATAAAATAAGAGAACTCAGGGAACAGACAGGGATGACCAGAAAGGATTTTGCGGTGCATATGGGGATTCCCCTAAGAACCGTGGAAGACTGGGAGGCTGGCCGCCGGAGACCACCGGAATATATCCCAAGGTTAATGTCATATCAGTTGAAATATGAAGAATTAATCAAAAAAGCAGAGGGGGGAAAGGATAGAAGTGAAATTGTAATTTTTGAGACGGAAGATAATGAAGTGAAATTACCTGTAACAATAGAAGATGAAACCGTATGGTTAAATCAAAATCAAATGATTGAGCTGTTCGGCAGGGAAAAGGATGATTCCTTCAAAGGAAGTATTGGCAATATTTATCAGTCCTTTGGCGGCGTTGATATTTATGAATCTTTAGAAGAAAAGGCAGAATTGTTTGTAGACGGAAAAAAGAAAATAGAAGATTCAACATTAGTTGCACTGACCATTATGATTGCAGAATCAAGGCCGGAAGAGAAAGAGATGATGGTGAGCGTGGTTATGAATTGCATGTTATAAACAGAAAAATACATATATTTTCCATGAAACAGGTGTATAATAATCCGTAGAGTCGGCCATATGGCTGTATTTTGTAAGCTTTACGGAGGATTAGAAAATGTTTATATCAGATTTACACATACATTCCCGTTTTTCCCGTGCCACCAGCAAGGAAGGTGATCCGGAGCATCTGGAACTGTGGGCCAGGAAAAAGGGGATTCACATTCTTGGAACCGGTGATTTCACGCATCCGGCCTGGAGAGAAGAGTTAAAGGAAAAGCTGGAACCAGCAGAAGACGGTCTTTACCGTTTAAAAAAGGAATATCAGATTCAGGACAAGACAACGCCAGATCACATAGAGCCCCGTTTTGTTGTTACCGGGGAAATCAGCTCCATCTATAAAAAAGGAGATAAGATCAGAAAAGTGCATAGCCTGCTGATTCTTCCGGGACTGGAAGAGGCTGACATGCTGGCTGCCCGGCTGGAAACCATAGGGAATATCCATTCTGATGGCAGGCCGATTCTTGGCTTGGACTGTAAAGAATTGTTAGAGATTATGCTGGAAACCACACCGGAAGGGATTTATGTACCGGCACACATCTGGACCCCTCATTTTGCTATGTTTGGTGCTTTTTCGGGATTTGATTCTGTGGAAGAATGTTTTGAAGATTTAACAGGATACATTCATGCCGTAGAAACAGGGCTGTCCTCAGACCCGGCTATGAATTGGAGGGTTTCAAACCTGGACAGGTATCAGTTGATTTCCAATTCAGATGCACATTCCCCTGGGAAGCTAGGACGTGAAGCAAATCTCATGGATATGGAATTGTCTTATCAGGGGCTTGAACAGGCGGTTCAGACGGGAGAAGGGCTTTATGGAACCATCGAATTTTTCCCAGAAGAAGGGAAATATCATTATGACGGGCACCGGAAATGTCATCTCTGTCTGAACCCTGCCCAGACACAAGCATATGGCGGCAGATGCCCGGTGTGTGGAAAGAAAATTACCATAGGGGTTGAGCATAGGGTGGAAGCTCTTGCGGACAGGCCAGAGGGTTATGTACGCCCTCAGGCAAAAGCCTACGAAAGTTTGATTCCGCTGCCGGAAATCATTGCGGAGGTCACGGGACATTCCTCCTCCAGCGTGAAGGTACAGAGACAATATGAAGAGATGTTGTGTGGACTTGGAACAGAATTTGAGATTCTCCGGGAAGTTCCAGAGGAAGAAATCCAGAAACAGGCAGGCACTATGATGGAAGAAGCTATCCGTCGTCTCAGAAATGGTGAAGTACAGAGAATTCCTGGTTTTGATGGGGAGTATGGAACCATTAAGCTGTTTGAACCATCAGAGCTGGAAGAAACACAGGGATAGATAAGCTTTTTTGACACACTGGGAATACAGGAAAACAGGAGCAGAAATCCGGGAGACAAGAGCCGGTATTTGCCAACAAACCTATAGATGCAGAAGAGGTTTCAGAGACACCGGTATCTAAGAAAAAGCCGGAATTAAACATTGGACAGAAGCAGGCCGTTGAGTCCATTGAACCGGTGACAGCAGTAATTGCAGATCCAGGAACAGGAAAGACGAAAACATTGATTTCTAAGATTCTGTATTTGTTAAATTACCGAAAAGTAAAGCCATCTGAAATAACGGCAGTGACTTTTACCAACAAAGCGGCAAAGGAGATGCAGGAACGTCTCCAGAAAGAAATCGGAAAGAAGCAGACAGTACATCAGATTCAAATAGGCACGTTTCATAGGATTTGTATAGAACTGCTCAGAAAACAGGGAATCAGATTTACCATAGCAGATACCATGCTTACCAGGGAGCTGGCAGAACAAACTATCCGGGAGTTCCATTTGAAGATAAGTGCGTCTGAATTTTTGCAGGTATGTTCCCTGTGGAAGCTTGGCAAGATACAGGAAACCGGGGATTCTGTGCCAGATAACGCATTTTTCTATTACCAGAATCTGCTGAAAGAAAAAGGTGCAATGGATTTTGATGATATTCTTATAGAGACCGTGAAATTGCTGGAAGAAGAAAAAGTTTCGGAGCTTTCAAATTTTCATTATCTTTTGGTGGATGAGTTTCAGGATATCAGTCCAATCCAGTACAGACTCATACAGCTTTGGAGTCAGTCTAGCAGGGAATTGTTTGTCATTGGAGACCCGAATCAGTCTATTTATGGATTCCGTGGTTCTGATGCGGCCTGTTTTTCATCCTTACAAAAAGATTATCCTCATGCGGAGGTGATCCGTCTCACAGAAAATTACCGTTCCACAGCAGCCATTGTAGACAGTGCTATGTCGGTCATCACACACAATCGGGGAGAGGACAGAGCTCTGCATGCTTTTTGTCATGATGGAAGTCCGGTTCGAGTTGTGGAAGCATCTGGGGATATGGCAGAAGCTGTTTTTATTGCAAAGGAGATTAATCGTCAGGTTGGCGGTATGGATATGCTGGATACAGTTCATGGATTTGCCAGAGAGTCGGAACGCAGCCAGAGGTTTCGCCTTTAAGCTTTTGTGGAATCTTCCAGAAAATATGTTAACCTCAGAGATTTATGAAACTGCAAAAGAAACCTTCCTGCCCCTTTTAAAACGGAGTAAGCCGGTAAAGCTGATTCAGAAATGGCGGGAGGTAATGGACTTAAAAGAGAATAAGGCTATGGATGGACTGGAACATATGGTGTTGTGTTACAAAACTACAGAAGAGTTTTTCGACAGTCTTTCATTAGGCGAAGAAGGCGATTTGACGCGGTGCGGAGGAAAAAACTATAAGGCAGATGCTGTTACGCTTATGACCCTTCATGCCTCCAAAGGCCTGGAATTTCCTCTGGTCTTCCTTGCAGGAGCAGAAGAGGGAAAAATTCCTCTGGAAAATGGGAAAACACCGGTTGATATAGAAGAAGAACGGAGACTTTTTTATGTGGGAATGACCAGAGCAAAGGAAGAACTGATTCTTACCCACGCAGGCCAGCCATCGGTATTTCTTTCAGAATTGCCCCAAAAAGATATCATCTGGGAGAAAGTTGGGAAAAAACAGAATACAGAAGAAGCAGAACAGATGAGTTTGTTTGATTTCTTATAAGTAACTTAAACCTCTAATATAACATTCAGGTAGAGGATGAACCCGTATTTCCATGCTTTTTCGGCTGAAAATGTTATTTTGTGACTTTTAGCCTACATTTTTCAGGCAGGAATAGGTGGTTTTTAAGAAATCATGAAATCAGGCCTACTTACTTTAGAGCCAAATAGGCTACTAAGAAAGATTCTATGAATTCAGCCTATATTTTAAGAGAAGAAAATAAGTTGAAAAGAGGAAATCTTAGGATTTAGCCTATTGGGGTCAGAAAAAAGTAAGCTTGAATGAAACAAACATGTAATCCAACCTATTTGAGCTACAAAAAAGTAGGTTGGAACGAGAAAATTACAAATTCCAGCCTACTTCCTTCTGGCTTTGAAAATACATTGAATTACTGAGCTTTCGCTGCTTCCAGAGCTTTTGCAAGCTGATCCGGACAAGAAGTGCCTCTTCCACCGCAGTCGGTTCCTTTTAAGCGTTTGATGACTTCATCTACTTTCATACCCTGTACCAGGCTGGCAATACCTTTGGTATTTCCATTGCATCCGCCGTTGAATTTTACATATTTGATGGTGTCGCCATCCAGTTCGAATTCAATAGAACGGGAGCAAACGCCTCTTGTTTTATATACGTTCATTTGATAGCCTCCTTTGTGAAATGATTTCTCAAAGCATTATAGCATGCAATCTGAAGAAAAGTAAAGCGGTTGAAAGCAGAATACAGTAGCCAGAATCAGGAAAACAGTGTAAAATGAAAAACAGGTGTAAGGTAAGAAACACTGACTGAATACGCAGAGAGAGGTAAATATTTTATGAATACCATAGGAATTATCGGTGCCATGGAAGAAGAAGTGGCGATTTTAAAAGAAAAAATGTCTGATGTGACAGTATTGGAAAAAGCAGGAATGGAGTTTTACAAAGGAACTTTAGGTGGACATCCAGCAGTTGTAGTACGTTCCGGTATCGGAAAAGTAAACGCAGGTATCTGTACCCAGATTCTGGCAGATTTATTTCAGGTAGAAGCAGTAATCAACACAGGTGTGGCAGGGTCTCTGAAGGCAGAAATCAATATCGGAGATATTGTTCTTTCTACAGATACCATGCAGCATGATGTAGATGCAAGAGAATTTAGCTATCCACTGGGACAGATTCCACGCATGGATACTTTGACTTTCCCGGCAGATGAAGCTTTAAGAGCAGCCGCTTTAAAAGTCTGCCGTGAAGTGAATCCTGAGATTCAGGTATTTGAGGGCAGAGTAGCCAGCGGAGATCAGTTTGTAGCAGACAAAGAGACAAAGGATAAGATTATTGCCAATACCCAGGCTTACTGCACAGAAATGGAAGGAGCAGCTATCGGCCAGGCAGCTTATTTAAACAAGATTCCTTATCTGGTAATCCGTGCCATTTCAGACAAGGCAGATGACAGTGCTCATGTAGATTATCCTACTTTTGAAAGAGAAGCAATCCGCCACACGGTAAACCTGGTAGAGAATATGATGAAAGTTCTGTAAGAATTTGTCGCACGATTTTTGTTTTCAAACAGCATAGGGCGCTATATAATAGTTCCATAGACAATAACAGGTATGCCCATGGGCCTCTATTGTCAGAATCAGAATAAGGAAGGACAGGCAGTGCTGTCCGCCGGATATGAGGAGGAACTTATGGAACACCTTGTTTTTTATTATGGTGCATGTTTTATGGGAATTTTGTGTCTCATAAGTATGCTGGCAGTTTACAAAAGCAACCGGAATGTATTAAAAGATTTAAAACACCCGTCAGAAGCCAGAAACCGCTGGATGGCTGGTTTCGTGCAGGAATATGAAAAATCAGTAAAAGAGAATACGGAGATACACAATCCACCGGTTTATGTGATCAAACGTATGAGAGGACGAAAGATAGGACCCTGGAATATACGCCAGATGAAAGGCATTTCCTGGGGAACTTTTATCCTCTCTTTTTTATTGATGGCAATGAGTTTGTTTATCGTATATCAAAGAGGAATCGAGACATTTCCGGTATCATTGGCAGGCGGAGTTCTTCCGGCAGCCAGTGTGGTTTTGCTGACAGGTATTTGTATGGAAATTGTGTTGCTTGGAGTGCGGCTTTTTATAGGAACAGGATATCAGGAGGAAGAAATCGAGACAAATCTTCTGGATTATATTGAGAACCGTTATAAAGAGCCGGAGGCAACGAAAATTATTCCGATGGAAAATGCCAGGAGTTCAGGTAAAAGAGAAAAGGCCATGCGGCAGCTTGAGCAGGGGATTTTAGAAGCAGCCGCAGCAGACAGCAGGTACAGCCACCTGCTCAGTAAAGAAGAAACAGATATTGTCAAAGATGTTGTAAAAGAATTTTTATCATAAAAATACAGCGGCCGGAGATAGAAAAGAATCCGGCCGCTATACATTTACTTATCTTTATTTTTAGAATGTGTTGAGATTACTGTGCAAAAAATGATTCTAAAGTCTGTATTGCTTCAGATTCATCACTGCCTTCCGCCGCTACCGTAAACTGCATATTATCAGTCAGGCCGAAAGCCATAACACCCATTATACTTTTGGCATTCACCTGATGTTCACCATCTGTGATCATGATTTTGCTCTGAAACTGACATGCAATACGCACAACTTCAGAGAAAAGATGATTATATTTGTCGGTAATGCTTGAAACAACAATATTTTTCTTTTGCATTTTAAAGAATCCTTTCTTTTGAAAACACGATGTGAAACAATCTGAATTATAGAGCGAAGACTTTAATATTTCAATGGAAAAAAAGTGTTTTAATCTTCTTCAATAATCTGAAGTTCAAAATAATCAAAATCCAGAACTTCGATAAAGTTATCCTGATTAAACCGGACTTTGGAAAATTTCTGGAAATCTTTGATATTAGCATCCAGCCAGATAGGTGACGGCAAATCGAACTCATGACAGATACTGTCAAGACAATGAAAGACCTTTTGGGTTCTAGTGGACTTTGTGTTGTCACAAATTACAGTGCTTTTTAACAAATGTGTATCTTTATAAATATTACCCATTAACCGGAACATAGGAAAATCCTTTCTGTAAATATATTTATGATGCAATATTATAAGAAAGAAAAGCAGATGTGTAAAGCTTGTTTTATTGGTTTATCAGGCAAAAGAACAGATGCTTTTTTTGAAATTGTGCAGATTGTATATGAAAAAAAAGAAAATTTGTCAAAATGACATAGCCCTTTTCATCATTGTTTAGGATTACAAAGACTTATAAAAATATTTGGGTAATTGGTCTATGGAAAAAAAGAGGTATTGAATGTATAATAAACTCAATTCGAAAGAGAAGAACATGTTTATACCGTATCATATTTCAGGAGGAAATAAAAAATGGCAAGTTTATCTTTACAGCATATTAACAAAACATACCCAAATGGTTTCGAAGCAGTTAAAGACTTCAACCTGGAAATCGCAGACAAAGAGTTCATCATCTTCGTAGGTCCTTCAGGATGTGGAAAATCTACAACTCTTCGTATGATCGCTGGTCTGGAAGAAATTTCCGGTGGTACATTAAAAATCGGTGACAAAGTAGTAAATGACGTTGAACCAAAAGACAGAGATATTGCAATGGTATTCCAGAACTACGCTCTGTATCCACATATGACAGTTTATGATAACATGGCATTTGGTCTGAAACTGAGAAAAGTTCCAAAAGATCAGATTGACAAAATGGTTAAAGAAGCAGCTAAAATTCTTGACCTTGAAAAATTATTAGACCGTAAACCAAAAGCTCTTTCCGGTGGTCAGAGACAGCGTGTTGCTATGGGACGTGCTATCGTGCGTGAACCTAAAGTATTCCTTATGGACGAACCTCTGTCAAACCTGGATGCTAAACTTCGTGTTCAGATGCGTACTGAGATTTCCAAATTACATGAGAGATTAGGTGCTACTATCATCTACGTAACACATGACCAGACAGAAGCTATGACACTGGGTACCAGAATCGTAGTTATGAAAGATGGTGTTGTTCAGCAGGTAGATACACCTCAGACATTATACAATGCACCAGCTAACCTGTTCGTTGCTGGATTCATCGGATCTCCTCAGATGAACTTCTTAGATGCAGTTGTTAATGTAAAAGGAAATGATGTAACATTACAGATTGGAAATACTACTCTTCAGGTTCCGGCTGCTAAAGCAAAAGCACTTATTGATGGTGGCTACAATGGAAAAACAGTTGTTATGGGTATCCGTCCAGAACACGTATATGATGATGAAGAACACATCAATGCTAATCCAAACAGCGTAATGGAAGGAAAAATCACTGTTTACGAATTACTTGGTGCTGAAGTATATCTGTACTTTGATGCAGAAGGTTCTTCCATGACAGCAAGAGTAAATCCTCGTACAACAGCTAGAACAGGCGATGTTGTTAAATTCTCTCTGGATCTGGAAAAAATGCACATCTTTGATAAAGAAACAGAACAGGTTATCACAAACTAAGATTTGTTATAAAATGTAAATAAGGGCATCGATTCTATGGGTTATAGAATCGGTGCCTTTTTGAATGAAGTTCTATGGTAGCATGTGGACAATAGGCTGAAAAAGGGTATATATTATTCTTCCACCAACACCGAACAAGGCAGCGTAGGATTAAAATTCTTTTTCATGCTTCGTATGGAATGTGAACTGAGAACATAATTCTCCGGCAGCTGCCTTGGGGAAAGCCCTGTAAAGTCCTTAAACACCCGGTTGAAATGGCGTATGGTATCAAAACCACAGGCAGAAGCAATATGGGTAATAGACAAATTTTCTGTGTTGTGATTTAACATATGAATCGCCTTTTCCAGACGGATAATATTCAGGTACTGCGAGAAGGTCATTCCGGAAATATTTTTAAAAAACCTGGAAAAATAAGGCTTGGTAAGCCCCATGAAACTGCAGGCATCTTCGAATGTAATATAGCTGCATTTTTCTTCTATTTCAGACAGCAGATTCTTATAATTTTCAATAGAACTGCTGTCTTTTAATTGCTTTTGTTCGCATAAAGGTTCATGGCGGAACATATCAATGATAAAGTCTGTCATCAGACAGGAAACCTTCACATCATAAAATTCCTTCTTTTTCTTCAATTCATCCCGTATAGCATGAAAATATTCCATCACAGGATAATGGTGTCTAAGCCTGGGATAGAGAAGTTGGAAATGTTTCGGGGATATATTCCCAAGAAGGGCGGTATCAAACATCAATATGTCCGTGATGCTGTCTTCTGAACCCTTGATATAGTGGATTTCTCCGCTGTTAATAAAGATGCAGTCTTCTTTCTGAAGATGATATGCTGTATTGTTATGGGAAATAGTCACTTCTCCGGCCTGGACATAGATTAGTTCACATTCCAGATGCCAGTGGGGCAGATTGTGGAGATTTTGATAACTTCCTGCCCATACACTGGATTTACCAGGATTTTCTCTCTTTTCAAAATTTGCTAACATAGGCAGACCTCCTTTTTATCACTGTAACAAAAAAGATAATAAATGTCCATAAATAAAGAATAGATATCTTTTCTTTTTTTTACTTAGATACTATACTCGGTATTAGAAAGAAAAGAGCGATTTATCAAAGAAAATTGGAGGAATATAATTATGTTAGAGATGAAAAATTACAAGTTCTGGTTCTGTACAGGTTCTCAGGATTTATACGGAGATGAGTGTCTGGAACATGTAGCAGAACATTCCAGAATCATAGTGGATCGCCTGAATGCATCAGGAGTTCTTCCTTATGAAGTGGTTTGGAAACCAACACTTTTAACAAATGCTATGATCCGTCAGACTTTTAATGAAGCAAATGCAGATGACACATGTGCAGGTGTAATTACCTGGATGCATACATTTTCTCCTGCAAAATCCTGGATTTTAGGCCTGCAGGAATTTAGAAAACCATTATTGCATTTACATACACAGTTTAACAGAGAAATTCCTTATGATGCCATTGATATGGACTTCATGAATGAAAACCAGGCAGCTCATGGTGACAGAGAGTACGGACATATTGTGAGCCGTATGAAAATCGAGCGTAAAGTGATCGTAGGTTTCTGGGATGATAAAGATGTTCAGGAAAGAATTGCTTCCTGGATGAGAACAGCAATTGGAGTCATCGAAAGCAGCCATATCCGTGTCATGAGAATTGCAGATAACATGAGAAATGTTGCTGTTACAGAAGGTGACAAGGTAGAAGCACAGATTAAATTCGGATGGGAAGTAGATGCATATCCGGTAAATGAAATTGCAGAAGCAGTAAAAGCAGTATCCCAGGCTGATACAGAAGCATTGGTAGAAGAATATTATGACAAATATGAAATTCTTCTGGAGGGAAGAGATGCAGCAGAATTCAGAAAACATGTTGCAGTACAGGCACAGATTGAAATCGGTTTTGAGCGTTTCTTAGAAGAGAAAAATTATCAGGCGATTGTTACTCACTTCGGTGATTTAGGTTCTTTGCAGCAGCTCCCAGGTCTGGCCATTCAGAGACTGATGGAAAAAGGTTATGGATTCGGCGGCGAAGGTGACTGGAAGACAGCAGCTATGGTACGTCTGATGAAAATTATGACACAGGGCAAAAAAGATGCAAAAGGTACCTCCTTTATGGAAGATTATACTTACAATCTTGTTCCTGGAAAAGAAGGCATTCTGCAGGCACATATGCTGGAAGTGTGTCCGACAATTGCAGATGGTCCTATCAGCATTAAATGCCAGCCGCTTTCCATGGGAGACAGAGAAGACCCTGCGAGACTGGTATTCACCTCAAAGACAGGCAAAGGTATTGCTACATCTCTGATTGATTTAGGCGACAGATTCCGTCTGATCATCAATGATGTAAACTGCAAGAAAGTTGAAAAACCAATGCCAAAACTTCCTGTTGCAACTGCGTTCTGGACACCAGAGCCAAACCTGCAGACAGGTGCAGAAGCATGGATTTTAGCAGGTGGTGCTCATCATACAGCATTCTCCTATGACCTGACAGCAGAGCAGATGGGAGACTGGGCAGCCGCTATGGGAATCGAAGCTGTATATATTGATAAAGATACTAATATCCGCAATCTGAAGAATGAATTACGTTGGAACGAGGCAGCATTCAGACTGCATATCTAATTACAACATCCTTTGACAAAAGAAAGAAAAAGACCACTGCAAATGCCAAAATGGCTATGCAATGGTCTTTTTCTTTGTGTAATTAAAATAAATTCAAACCAGGCAGGTTGCCAATCAGAAAAAAATAAGGTATTATTAATCATAGAAAATTCCGGGACAGCAACAAAAGGAGAATAAATTATGATTTCAAGCCAGGTAATACAAAAAACATTAGACGAATTAAGAGCAATTACGAGAATTGACCTTTGTGTTATGGATATAGATGGAAAGGTGAATTCCACTACCTTTGCAGTAGAAAACGAAGATTTTGGTGATATCAGGGCATTTGCAGAATCTATGGCAGACAGCCAGGTGATCAAAGGATACCATTTCTTTAAAATATATGATAATCAGACAGTAGAGTATGTGCTGGTAGCCAGAGGAAGCAATGAAGATGCTTATATGATTGGCCGTGTGGCAGTGGCACAGATTCAGAATCTGATTGTGGCATATAAGGAACGTTTTGATAAATCTAATTTTATTCAGAACTTAATCTTGGACAATCTGCTTTTGGTAGATGTGTACAACAGAGCTAAAAAACTTCACATTGCTGTGGAAGCAAAACGTGTAGTACTTCTTATTGAGACAAAAAATGAGAAAGATCAGGATTCTATGGAAATCCTAAAGAATCTGTTTATTTCCAGAAGCAATGATTTTATCACAGCAATTGATGAGAAAAGTATTATTATTGTCCGTAGCTTGGAAGAAAATGATGGCTATGAGGAAATCGAAGGAATTGCCAGAATGATTGTTGATATGCTCAATGCAGAGGCAATGTCCCAGGTACGTGTTTCTTACGGTAATATCATTAATGAGATCAAAGATGTATCCCGTTCATACAAAGAGGCCAAAATGGCTCTGGATGTGGGAAAAATCTTTTATGTTGAGAAGAGTATTGTGGGATATAATAATCTGGGAATCGGCCGCTTGATCTACCAGCTTCCAATGCCGCTTTGCGAAATGTTCATGAAGGAAGTATTTGGCGGAAAACTGCCGGATTCTCTGGATGATGAGACCTTAAATACCATTAATAAATTCTTTGATAATAATCTGAATATCTCGGAAACATCCAGACAGTTATTCCTCCACAGGAATACGCTGGTATATAGGCTGGAGAAAATCCAGAAAAGCACAGGGCTTGATATCCGTGTTTTCGATGATGCATTAACCTTTAAGATTGCCCTGATGGTTTCCAGTTATATGGATTTTATGAGAAAACAGGATTAGTCAGTTACAGAGGAGGAATGTCCGTAGCCGGATGTTCCTCTTTTTTTAGCCACATTGTATGCAATTAATTTGTTACACTAAAATGCTTGCATTTTACCATGATAAAATCTATAATAGAAAAAACAGAAAAAGAATGGAGGAGCAGTATGATTCGTTTATATAACAAGGGTGCATGGCTGGTAAATGGAACAGAACTTATGGAAGACGGACCCCAGGCAATATCTTGGCTCAGGGAAAAGACGGGCAGGGAAGCACCTGACAAAGAAGATGCAGCAAAAAACACCATCGCCTATGGTATTTTAGAAAATCATAATACATCCGGTGATATGGATGATTTAAAAATTAAGTTTGACAAATTAACTTCTCATGATATTACATTTGTAGGCATTATACAGACCGCCAGAGCATCAGGACTGGAGAAATTCCCCATTCCATATGTGCTCACCAACTGCCATAATTCCTTATGTGCAGTCGGAGGAACCATCAACGAAGATGATCACATGTTTGGACTAACTTGTGCCAAACGTTACGGTGGTGTTTATGTACCGCCACATCAGGCAGTCATCCACCAGTTTGCCAGAGAAATGCTGGCAGAAGGCGGAAAGATGATTCTTGGCTCTGACAGTCACACCCGTTATGGTGCTCTTGGAACCATGGCAATGGGAGAAGGCGGTCCGGAACTGGTAAAACAGCTTCTTGGAAGAACTTATGATATCAAGCGGCCGGAAGTGGTAGGGATTTATCTCACGGGAAAACCGATTCCCGGCGTGGGTCCTCAGGATGTGGCATTGGCTATTATCGGAGCCGTGTTTGTCAATGGCTATGTGAAGAACAAAGTGATGGAATTTGTGGGACCGGGTGTAGAGAACCTCAGTGCTGATTTTAGAATCGGTGTGGATGTTATGACTACAGAGACTACCTGTCTTTCTTCTATATGGAAAACAGATTCTGTAATCAAGGACTTCTATGAGGTTCATGGAAGGGGCGAGAGCTATCAGCAGCTTCAGCCAGGGGCAGTGACTTATTATGATGGCCTGGTGTATGTGGATTTGAGCCTTATCCGGCCTATGATTGCTATGCCGTTCCATCCAAGCAATACCTATACCATTGAAGAATTGAATGAAAACCTCATGGATATTCTGGAGGACGTAGAGAAAAAGGCCAAGGTAAGCCTGGACGGAAAGATACCATATACTCTGAACGATAAGGTGAAAGACGGAAAACTCTATGTAGAGCAGGGAATTATCGCCGGCTGTGCAGGCGGCGGCTTTGAAAATATCTGTGACGCAGCAGACATCTTAAAAGGTGCAAGCATAGGTTCAGATGCATTTACATTAAGCATTTATCCGGCAAGTACACCGATTTATATGGAACTGGCTAAGAATGGGGTTCTGGCTGATCTGATTCAGACAGGTGCGGTAGTGAAGACGGCGTTCTGCGGTCCATGCTTCGGAGCGGGAGATACACCGGCTAACAATGCCCTGAGCATCCGTCATTCTACCAGAAACTTCCCGAACCGTGAGGGTTCCAAGATACAGAACGGGCAGATTTCTTCTGTAGCTCTTATGGATGCCCGCTCTATTGCAGCTACGGCAGCCAATAAAGGTTTCCTCACACCAGCGACAGAGTATGCCGGCGAATACAGAAAACCGAAATATTATTTTGACAGTACCATTTATGCAAACCGTGTCTTTGACAGCAAGGGCATGGCAGACCCAGGTGTGGAGGTTCAGTTTGGCCCCAATATCAAGGACTGGCCGCAAATGCCCGCACTTACAGAAAATCTGCTGTTAAAAGTTGTCTCTGAGATTCACGACCCTGTCACCACTACAGATGAACTGATTCCATCGGGAGAAACTTCTTCTTTCCGTTCCAATCCTCTGAAACTGGCAGAGTTTGCATTATCCAGAAAAGATCCGGAATATGTAGGAAAAGCCAAGGAAATTCAGAAGGCAGAAAAAGCCAGAGAAGCGGGAAGCAATCCGGGAGAGGCCGTGGAAGAAGTAGGAAAAGCTCTGGAACAAGTGAAGAAAGTTTATGCAGATATCAATAACGAAAATACCGGAATCGGAAGTACCATTTTTGCTGTGAAGCCAGGAGATGGTTCCGCAAGAGAACAGGCAGCATCCTGTCAGAAGGTTCTGGGCGGCTGGGCCAATATTGCCAATGAATACGCAACCAAGAGATACCGCTCTAATCTGATGAACTGGGGCATGCTTCCATTTCTGATTCAGGAAGGAGAATTGCCTTTCAAAAATGGAGATTATCTCTTTATTCCAGGGGTTAAGAATGCCATTGAAAACAATGCCAAAGAGCTAAAGGCATATGTGGCAGGGGATACTCTGAAAGAGTTTACACTTAAATTGGGAGAAATGACACCGGATGAGAGACAGATTATCCTGGATGGATGTCTGATCAACTATTACAGAGCAGGAAGATAATAGTTTTCTTTATAAAAATAAGCCTGAAAAGCGAGAATGTGCTTTGTCAGGCTTGTTTTTTTATACTGTAAATGTTTAAGTTTTATAATTTTTTTGAAAGTAAGAATTGTGTGAAAATTATATAAAAATACATATAATTCACAGCATAAACAAAGATAAAAGTATAGTAATAAAAAAATAAAACTTTTTTATGAAAAGTTATTGACAAATCCAAGGGAGGGTGTTATTATAATATCAACAAAAAACAAAACACCTTATCAAACAAAAGATAATTCAATATTACACCACATCCATTTCAAAATTTGAGACGAGAAATCAATTTTGAAGATGGCTACAAAGTACAAAAGATTTATTACTTATTAAACTTTAGGTGTACGGAGAGTACAGAATAAGATAAAGAATAATAAAGAAAGTACCAAGGATAAAGTAATAATGAAAAATCTATTTTATAGAAGCCAGCTAATTTAAAATGAAAAATTTATTTTTAAATTATAATCGGAACCTATAAAATAAACAAAAAGAAAGGTGTTAAGTTTCAAAATTGATAAGGAGGTACAATCCAATGGGAAAGGATGAATCAAATTATCAATATGAGCGTGGTAAGGCATAAGCCCCTCAGAAAGACCTGAACTACCTATTAGCGGAAGAATTCCGAAGAACAGACAGGAAAAAGAGATTCAGGTAAATATCAAAAGTGTCCTCATATTGAATAATTACCACAAAAGTAATAGAAAGATTTTAAAATATATGTAAAGAAATATATTTTAAAAAGATAGAGTGTTTATACATACTTTAAAATATAACATGATATAGTATGATGAGTTATATTCGTGAAATAGGCCTGTTGTATTCGAGAATCTGAAAAATGATTCGTTATATTTCAGAGAATGGTATAAAGAAATATCTGGAAAACAAAATAGACGGAACTATTTGTTAGAAACTTTTTATTATCCTATATAGATAGATATTAAAACTTTCAGTAAATTCCGAAGGAAGACCATAAGAATTTATAAAACAGGGGACGAAAGAAAAAATCAAAAACATGTATTACATGTTTCTATATTATAAAAAATTGAATATCGTTTCTAAGCAAAATCTACATAAATCTATAAGAAAATTGTAAAAATCACTTAGAAAGGAAGCGTAAACTGAAAATATAATTTAACTAATAAATGTCAATTTAGAGGTTAAAAAAGAAAGGAATAAAAAATTGAATAACGCAGATCATTAGAACAACCGTTATATCAGAAGTAAAAGATATAGCGGTTGTTCATTTTTGGTGTTATACTTGGAGAAAAGAAAAGGAAGATATGAGGAAATATGGAATACGGAAAAAATGTCAATAATATAAAAGAGATTATTTTGTATGAAGATAAAGATATCATTGTGTGCAGAAAACCGGCAGGTTTTCCGGTGCAGAGTAAGAGGATTGGAAGCATGGATATGGAAAGTGCTTTGAAAACTTATCTGGCTCAGAAAGGGAATCTTCCATATCTGGCGGTTGTGCACCGGCTAGATCAGCCGGTTCAGGGGATTTTAGTATTTGCAAAAAATCAAGAGAGTGCAGGGAATCTGAGCAGACAAGTGCAGCAGGGAAAGTTTGAAAAGAGATATCTGGCCTATGTGGAAGGATATCCTAAGACAGAAGAAGGATGTCTGATAGATGAATTGGAAAAAGACGGCAGAACGAATTGTTCTAGAGTAGTGAGCAAAAAAACACAGAGGAGCAAAACGGCAAAACTTTATTATAAAAAAATCGAGGAAACCCAGGAGGGATGTCTACTGGAAATTAAGTTGGAGACTGGAAGGCATCATCAAATCAGAGTACAGCTTGCTCATGCAGGTATGCCCATTTTTGGAGATGCAAAGTATAATTCGCATGAGAAAGAGGAAGGAGAGCATCAGGATATTTCTCTTTGTGCATATAAACTTTCTTTTTTTCATCCAAGAACAAATAAAAAAATGGAATTTCAGACGAAACCAGTTGGAAATTTTCCTATAGTATAGGAAAGTTCTGTTTTACCATACTATCAATAAGATTACAAATTAAAAGAAGCATAAGGTATGGGGGAACAGAGGATGAATTGGAAGAGAAATGGAATGATAGTGGGAGTTGTGACAGGAGTTTTTTTGGGCATGAAATATGTCCTTCCTGTAGTGCTCCCTTTTTTGATTGGATGGGTACTGGCGGAGATGATTCATCCTATGGCCTCTTATCTGGCGAGTAGGAAATTTAGCAGAAAGCTGCATTTTACAGAAGGTGGAGTGGGTAGTGGAGTGATTTTGCTACTTCTGTTGCTTGTGTTTGGATTCTTTATGATAGGGGCAGAATTTATGACTCAAAAGGCCGGAGATTGTATGAAGTATTTTCCGGTGCTTCGACAGGAAGCAGAGGAGTTTATTGGACATTGCTGTGAGGGGACAGAACATATTACGGGAATTCCTGCGGAAAAAAGCAGTGAATATATATACAGGCAGATTAATCTGTTGAAGCATCAATTTTGGAATAGCGGGAATGGTGTGGAGAAAGCGGTTCAATCTGTGAAAACCTGTGTGGCATGGTTTGGGCTGCTGATGATTTCTGTTCTAACAGCAATTTTGTTTTTGCAGGAAAGAGACAAGATTATTCATTTTTTAGAAAAACAGGAGTTTTATCTGAGGGTAAAGGAGTTTGGAAGAAAAATACAAAGGGGGATTAAAGGGTATCTGAAAGCACAGGTAAAGATTATGCTGATTATCTGCCTGATTTGTATTGGAGGGTTTTGGATACTTGGATTACCGGGATTTTTAGGCTGGGGCTTGACTGTTGGATTTCTGGATGCATTGCCGATACTGGGAACCGGTATTTTTCTGATTCCTGCGGGGATTTTTTTCCTGGTTCAGGGAAAAAGCGTTGCAGGCATAGGATTTTTTCTACTATACCTTATTACGGCTGCAATCAGACAGTTTATGGAGCCACGGCTTGTGGGGAGTCATATAGGTGTGTCGCCTCTTCTGGTATTTGTTTCAGTATATCTTGGAGTAGTTGCCTATGGAGTTTCTGGTTTTATTTTGGGACCTCTTTCTGCACTGATTCTTTACGGTATTTTTACTACTTCAAGGGTCTTTCACAGTTGAAAATATGTGAAGCATTTCGAAAATATTTATAAACACTGGTGATTAGACTGGACTAATGAAAGGTTTGGTGTATAATGAGAAAGAAATGAAACTTGAGGATAAGAATGTGTAAAGGGCAGGTAAAGTCATGAAAAAAGTAATGATAGGATTGATTTGTTTCATGCTGGCAGTCAGCGTACTTGGCGGATGTGGAAGTAAGAAATCAAATCCTGATACAAACCAGAAAAATACATCTGAGGAAAAAGACAAACAGAAACAAGAACAGGCAGAAAAAGAAAAGGCAGAAAATAAACAGGAAACACAGGACAAGCAGGAACCGGAGAAGGAAACAGATGAGACACAGACAGCAAAAGAGAATGAACCGGTTGAAGCTGAGGATAATGTAAATGTAGATTTGATTTTGAAATCCTTAAAAGAGCAGGCGGGAACTCATGATTATACTGCTCTGGAGGAATTGAACCTAGAACCGGGCAGCCGTATTGCAGTAGTAGTTAAAAGCACAAAGACCGGATTTTGGAAGAGTGTAAAAAAGGGCATGGATGCGGCAGTTACGGACTTGAATGAAAAGATGGGATATAAAGGGGAAGATAAGATAAAACTTACCTTTGAAGGCCCTGGAAACGAGACGGATGTTGAGAGCCAGATTAATATTATTGATGCAGTGCTTTCAGAAAATCCGGCGATTTTGTGTCTGGCAGCTATTGATATGGCATCTTGCCAGGCACAGGTAGAGGAAGCTACTTTAAACGGGATTCCTGTGATTGTCCTGGATTCCGGTGTGGAAAATGTCCAGGTAAATGCTGTCTGTGCCACAGACAATTATGCTGCCGGGGCAGAAGCAGCTAAGAAACTTGCAGAGGCTCTTGGAGAGAAGGGCCAGGTGGCTGTTATGACTCATGTGAAGACCTCTGAGACCAGCGTGGATAGAGAAACAGGATTCACAGATGAAATGGCGAAGAATCATCCGGGAATTGAAATTGTGAATATCTCTCACGAAAACGAAGAAACCAGCATGACGGAATTGGCAGAAGCTGTCTTAAAGCTGTATCCTGATGTAAAAGGATATTACTGTACCAACGAAACGGCTGCAAACAGTGTGCTGGATATTGTGAATGCGTCAAAAAAAGATGTCAAGGTTATCGGGTTTGATGCAGGTGCAAAGCAGATTAAGGCTGTGAAAGATGGTGTTGAACTTGGAATGTTTTCACAGAATCCATACGGAATGGGATATGCTACCGTGATAGCCGGAGTGAGAGCAGACCAGGGACTTGAGAATGATGCTTTTATCAATACGGGATATCAGTGGATCGATAATACCAATATGGAATTGCCGGAGTATCAGAATTATTTATATCAGTGATGAGAAAACATTATCTGATAAACGCAAAGCCGGATACCATATACTTGCATAAGAAATCTGAATATTTTATAGTAAAAATGTAAAAAGAACAACCGCCCACAAGGGGTTGACCAATAAGAGATAGCATAGAAATACCACCTCGTTGCTCGTCAAAGTTTAGGGGTGGTTTTTCTATGCCCTAAAATATTATCTGATAAACGTAAAAATGAATGTCAGCAATGCTTTCTCCCCAATTCTGTGTTATAGTGAGTATATAGTGTATTGTATTAGGAGGTATTTATATGGGGAATCATGAAGTAACAACACAGCAAATGCTATTAAAAGAAGATGGAAGCCTGCGGGAGCCGGGATGGTCTAAAAGTCTGGTGCAGCAGTATGAGCGGAGTATGATTAAGGCACCCAAATTCCGTATTAAAGAATGGGATTATTACCTGGTTTTAAATGAAGATTTTGCAGGGGCATTTACCTTATCCGATGATGGTTATATTGGATTGCAGTCCGTTTCTCTTCTGAATTTTAAAGAAGGGTGGGAGCATACAGAAACGATTTTGAATCCATTTCCAATGGGAAAATTTAAGCTTCCGAATACCTCAGAAGAAGGGGATATTATTTATAAGGACAAGCGGCTGCACATGGCTTTTCAGATTCAGAATGGAAAGAGAAGAATCCGATGTTATTTCAAAAACTTTTACCAGGGAAAGACGTTTTCCTGCGATATCTGGCTGGAACAGCCGGACATGGATACTATGGTAATTGCTACACCATTTAAGGAGAAGAAAACAGCTTTTTATTACAATCAGAAGATTAACTGTATGCCTGCTTCTGGTCAGATGAAATTTGATGGTAAGACTTATACCTTCTCAAAGGAAAAGGATTTTGGAACTCTGGACTGGGGAAGAGGAGTGTGGACTTACGATAACTGCTGGTACTGGGGTTCTGGAAACACAAGAATAGACGGAGTTCCATTTGGCTTTAATATCGGATATGGATTTGGAGATACTTCTGCTGCTACAGAAAATATGCTTTTCTATGATGGGAAAGCTCACAAATTAGACCAGGTGACCTTCCATATCCCGGAGGATAGTTATCTGAAACCATGGAAATTCATCTCCAATGACGGCAGGTTTGAGATGGATTTCCAGCCGGTGCTTGACAGGGCGGCCAGGACTTCGGCATTGATTATTGAAACAGACCAGCATCAGGTTTTTGGAAAAATGAGTGGAAAAGCAGTGCTGGATGATGGAAGAGAGATTGTGGTAAAAGATATGATGTGCTTTGCGGAGAAAGTGCATAACCGGTATTAGGGGGAAGGAATCATTATGAGTAGAAAAAATCAATATCCAAGACCTCAGTTTGTAAGGTCACAGTGGGAAAATCTAAATGGCTCCTGGGAGTTTGCTTTTGATGATGCAGACAGAGGAATTTTAGAAAAATGGTATGAGCCAGGGAAACATTTGGACAGGGAAATTCAGGTTCCTTTTGTCTATCAGTGTGAACTTAGTGGAATCAATGACCAGGCACCTCATGATATTGTCTGGTATAAAAAGTGTTTTTCTGTGGAAAATCAGGAAGAAGGAAGGGAACTTCTTCTCCACTTTGAGGCAGTAGATTATGAAGCAGTGGTGTATGTAAATGGCCAGCAGGCTGGAAAACATACAGGAGGCTACACACCATTTTCAGTAAATATGACCCCGTACCTGGTAGAGGGAGAACAGGAAGTCACAGTCCGGGTGTGGGATTCCCATACAGATGAACTGTTCCCGAGAGGAAAGCAGTTTTGGGATGGAGAATCCAGAAGTATTTGGTACACCAACAGCACAGGCATCTGGCAGAGCGTGTGGATGGAATGGGTACCTGAAAAACGTTTGGAACATGTGAGATTTACTTCTTTGTATGACCAGGGAAAGATTCAGATGCAGTGCGAGGGTGCTGGAATCTGCGAAGGAGATTCCTTATATTATAAAATCCGGTTAAAAGATAAGGTTCTGGCAGAAGGAACTCAGGTGTGGCTTAGAGATACCCTGGATTTTTCTGTAGACATTATCAATGGAAGAATTTTTAATACAAATTATCATGAACCGGGGATTTCCTGGACACCGGAGCATCCTGTTTTGCTGGATGTGGAGCTGGAAGTGCGAAACAGTGACGGACAATGCTCAGACAGGGTACAGTCTTATTTTGGATTCCGAAAGGTGCATACAGAACATGGAATGGTGTATCTGAACAACCGCCCATATTATCAGAAACTGGTACTTGACCAGGGCTATTGGCCTCAGGGGCTTTTGACAGCACCTGATGATGAGGCATTGGTAAAGGACATTGAGCTTGCCAAGGCTATGGGTTTTAATGGATGCAGAAAGCACCAGAAAGTGGAGGAAGCCAGATCCTTGTATTGGGCAGATAAACTGGGATTTCTGGTGTGGGGAGAATGTGCAGCTCCGACCATGTATGACCGGAAGTCTGTGAACCGTACTTTGAAAGACTGGTCTGAGATTGTGGAGAGGGACTATAATCATCCGTGTATTGTAACCTGGGTTCCTATCAATGAAAGCTGGGGCGTTCCAGATATTCAAAGAAACAAGATGCAGCAGAGTTTCTCTGAAACTATGTATCATTATTTACATGCGGTAGATGATACACGCCTGGTAGTTTCCAATGATGGCTGGAACATGACCGTAACGGATATTTGTGCAATCCATAATTACAGCCACGGGCAAAAAGAAGAAACAGAGAAATACGAAGAATATAGAGAAATGCTGTCCACAAAGGAAAGTCTTATTGGGCAGCCGCCTACCTGCTGGGATATTTATGCAAAAGGCTACAGCTATCAGGGAGAGCCCATTCTTCTCACAGAATTTGGTGGAATCGGTTTTGAGGTATCTGAACAAAAAGGCTGGGGATACTCTTCCGTAAATTCGGAAAAGGAATTTTTGGAAGAGTACAGAAGGATTATGGATGCAGTGTATGCTTCCAAAGGCCTGTGGGGGTATTGTTATACGCAATTGACAGATGTGGAACAGGAAATTAATGGACTGGTCACTTATGACAGAAAGCCCAAATGCGATCTGGCAGAAATAAAGAAAATAAATGACGGATATCATAAGAACAGGATTGGATTATAAACATCCTTTAATGTGTTTGGCCTGAGCAAATACCAACCAGAGGTTGATTTTCCGATAATAAATCTTTATAATAAACCATAGAGTAAACAAAAGACAGTGACCTGATAAAAAGGAGAATGCTATGTCAGTAGATGATTATTTAAGAGCTCAAAAGCTCGGGAAAAGAGAATACCAGTCACGGCTGATGAGAGGGCTTCAGCCGACCCTGGAAGTTCTGGATGATATATTACCGCCTAAAGGTTCTTATTCAGAAGTTCCCCTTGGACTTGTGCAGATTCCGTCCGATCAGATTGTAGGAACCAAGACAGAAGGCAGGAGTAATGCATTTGCCAGCAATTTTATGCCTATTTTGAAACAGAATACAGAATTTGCAAGAAAGTGGGATGCTTTGAGTACCAGTCATTTGGAAGAAGGAATTCGTGAACCTATCAAAGCATACGAATACCTGAATAAATTCTATGTTCAGGAAGGAAATAAGAGAGTCAGTGTATCAAAATATTTTGATGTAGATTCCATTCCGGGTGTTGTAACCAGAATCGTTCCCAAGAGGACAAATGAGAAGGAAAATGTGATTTATTATGAATACATGGACTTTTACAGTGTCTCAAAAGTGAATTACCTATATATGTCTAAAGTGGGAAATTTTCCTAAACTTCAGGCAGTAGTGGGAAAAGAGCCGGGAGAAGAGTGGACAGATGCAGATAAGCAAAACTTTAGTTCTATTTTTTACCGGTTTCAGCTTGAATATGAGGCAAAAGGCGGAGAAAAATTATCTATTACACAAGGAGATGCTTTTCTGGCATTTGTCACTGTGTATGGATACCAGGAGCTTTTGGAAAAAACTACCAGTGAGTTAAATGATTTAATTGCAAAGAGCTGGGAGGAATTCCTTCTGTTAGAAAAAGAAGATGTGATCGACTTGAAGATGGATCCTACAAATGAAAAGAAACCGCTTTTGAGCAGGATTCTCCCAGTCAGTGCACCACGCCTGAAGGTTGCCTTTATTTATGCGAAAACACCGGCATCCTCGGCATGGATTTATGCCCATGAACTGGGAAGGCTGTATTTGGAACAGGCATTCCCGGAAGAAATTTCGACTTTTTATTATGATAATGCCACTCAGGAGAATATCGACGATTTGATAGAAGCGGCAATTAACTGTGGAAGTAATATTATTTTTACGACTTCCCCATCCTTTGCCCAGGCTAGTGTTAAGGCAGCAACTGAAAATCCTGAGGTGCGGATTTTGAACTGTTCTTTAAATACGTCTCATCGTTACATTCGTACGTATTATGCGAGAATGCACGAAGCAAAATTCCTGATGGGAGCACTGGCCGGTGCACTTACTACAAACGATAAACTGGCATATGTGGCGGATTATCCGATTTACGGCTCTATTGCAAATATTAATGCTTTTGCTCTGGGAGCTAAGATGATTAATCCGAGGGTAAAAGTTTATCTGGAATGGTCTTCCATGAAAAATGTAGATATTGCAGAGCGTTTGAAAGAGATTGGAGCAGGATGCATTTCAGGAAAAGACATGGTTATACCGGAGGAATCTACTAGAGAATTTGGACTCTATACCATAGAAGGAGATCATACAAGAAGGCTGGCTATGCCTTTGTGGCACTGGGGAAAATTTTATGAACAGCTTATTCGTACGATTATGGATGGTACATGGAAGTATGATGATAGTGGAAGTGATAAGAAAGCCATTAACTATTGGTGGGGAATGTCTGCCGGTGTAATTGATGTGATTTGTTCTAATAATACACCGATTGGTACAAAACGTTTAATTGATCTTCTGAAAAAAAATATAGTTTCACAGCAGTTTAGTCCGTTTTCTGGTATCCTTTATTCTCAGGATGGGATTGTTCAGGCAGATCCCAAGAGGACATTAACACCGGAAGAAATTATCACGATGGACTGGCTGGCAGAAAATATTATTGGTATCATACCCAAAACAGAAGATTTGCAGGAACAGGCAAGACCTGTGACTTTGCAACAGGGTGTGAACAAAGAGAAAGGCCAGATATAAAATATGAAAATACTTGTCATTGCAGACGAGGAGTGTGCTTCTTTGTGGGATTTTTTTGATAAAAGTAAGGTGGAAGATATTGATTTGATTATTTCTTGTGGTGATCTGGATCCCAGATATTTATCTTTTCTGGTGACAATGACAACGGTTCCTGTACTGTATGTTCACGGAAATCATGATGGGAAATATGAATATATACCACCGGAGGGGTGTACCTGTATTGAAGATGATATTTTTGTGTATGAAGGTGTACGCATTTTGGGGCTTGGAGGTTCTATGAGATATACCAAAGGTCCTCATCAATATACAGAAAAGGAAATGCAGAAGAGAGTAAGGAAGCTATGGTTTAAATTACTTTGTAAACAGGGCTTTGATATTCTTGTAACCCATTCTCCTGCATATCAGATTAATGATGGGAGAGATTTACCACATCAGGGATTTCAGATTTTTCTGAAATTATTGGAAAAATATAAGCCTAAATATTTTCTCCACGGACATATACATCTAACCTATGGACGAGGACAGAAACGGTATGATCAATATCAGGATACAACGGTAGTCAATGCATACGAAAGATGTATTATAGAAATTTAGACAGGAAATGAGAAAGGATATGATAGATATGAAAGTATTACTGTTAAACGGAAGCCCGCGTCAGAAAGGAAATACTTATACGGCGTTATTGGAAATCGGGAAAACTCTGGAACAGGAAGGGATTGAATATGAGATTTTCCAGATAGGAGCAGGCCAGGTAAGAGACTGTATAGGATGTGGAAAATGCAGTGAAACAGGATGTGTTTTTGAAGATGACAAGGTAAATGAGTTTATTGCTAAAGCAAAAGAATGCGATGGATTCGTATTTGGTACACCGGTTTACTATGCCCATCCAAGTGGGAGAGTTCTTTCTTTCCTTGATAGAGTTTTTTACAGCAGCGGAAGGTCTTTTGCATTTAAACCAGGAGCATCTGTTGCAGTGGCAAGACGTGGAGGAACAACAGCCTCTTTTGATGTCTTGAATAAATATTTTGGTATTTCCCAGATGCCGGTTGCCGGCTCCACCTATTGGAATGTTGTTCACGGAGCAGCAGAAGGTGAGGCCAAACTGGATGCAGAAGGAATGCAGACCATGAGAAATCTTGCCCGCAATCTTGCGTGGATGATGAAATGTTTCCAGGCAGGAAAAGAAAAAGGAATAGCATTGCCGGAGCCGGAAAGAACCAATAAAACAAATTTTATACGATAATTATGAAAGGTGCATCGAATCTGTAAAAGACTTTGATGCATCTTTTTTTAATGATTTTATTTCTGAAAATAAGGTTCTAAATCATGTGTTTCTGCATATAGTTTAGGGATAATGTGTTGTCTGGCATTGTGGTTAGCAGAGTGCCGAGAAAGAAGGAATTATGGCAGGATACCGCAGATTTATAGCGTATGTTTATGAATATCAAGATGAAAAAAAGGGGAATGGGAAAGGTTTTATCAAGGTAGAATCAAGGGATGGGATATGCAGAATGCAATATAAACTGTCCGGTGTGTGTGCAGACACAGATGTTCCTGCAAAAATTTATGGATACATAAGAAGGGAGGAATCCTGTGAAGGAGTGCTTCTGGGAGAATGTAATCTTGCTGGGGGTAATATACAGTTTGAACAGGAAATGACATCACAGAATATAGGGGGAAGCCTGTATTCTCTGGAAAATCTCTGTGGATTAATCATACTTACTGATTCCGGTATCATGTATGGGAGTGGGTGGGATGATAAGCCTATCAGGCTGGGGGAAATCCTACTGCCAAAAGAGGCTATGAGGAAGGAAGAAGAGGAGGAAATAGCTGTAGAGCCAGTTTTAGAAGATGAAGAGATGGAAACAGCAGAAACAGAACAGGCTGTGCAGCAGGAGATAATAGAAGAGGAAGAAAACTTAGAAGAAAGAGCTATGGAAAACCAGGAGGAAAATTTCCAGGAAGAACTTCCAGAGCCACAGATGGCAGAACAGTCTGTTGAAAAGTCTGAGGAACCAGCTGTTTTCCGTGATCATGCCTTTTGCGATTGCAGAAAAATCAATCCCGGTGATTTCAAAATGCTGAACAGGAAAGATCAGGGACTTTTGTATAATAATTTTTTGCGGCATGGATTTTCGAGACATGGATTCGTGATTCTTGCAAGAAGAGAAGAAGATGATCAATATATTCTGGGGATTCCAGGATATTATGAGAGGCAGGAAGCGTTGATGGCAAATATGTTTGGATTTCCGTATTTTAAGGAAGCGGGGAGAGACAGAAATGGAACACAAGGCTTTGGATACTGGTATCGTTTTATAGAGCGGCCGAATTTGGAATAGTTTATAAGTTGTATTTTTCACTTGACCCATGGAAGGAGTGAGTTATATAATAATATCTGTTCGGAGACATATCGAAGTGGTTGTAACGAGCCGCACTCGAAATGCGGTTGTCCGCAAGGGCACGTGGGTTCGAATCCCACTGTCTCCGTTTGTAGAAGCACTGTATCCACAGTGCTTTTTCAGATTTATCATATCGTTGGAGGATTTCCATGACAGAAGAAGAAAAACAGATAAAAGAAGATATAAAATTCATGAAAGAAGCCAGGAAACAGGCAATGAAAGCATATGCCTTAAAAGAAGTACCGATTGGATGTGTGATTACCTGTGATGGCAAGATTATTGCAAGAGGATATAACCGGAGAAATACAGATAAGAATACAACATCTCATGCAGAAATCAATGCAATCCGAAAGGCCAGTAAGAAGCTGGGAGACTGGAGGCTGGAAGGCTGTACCCTTTATGTTACGCTTGAGCCATGTCAGATGTGTGCAGGAGCCATTATACAGTCCAGAATGGACAGGGTCGTAATTGCAAGTATGAATCCAAAGGCAGGCTGTGCTGGTTCTGTGCTGAACCTGTTGGAAATGGACGGATTTAATCACAAGGCACAGGTGACAAGGGGGATTCTGGAGGAGGAATGCAGCCAGATGCTGTCTGGATTTTTCAGAGAACTGCGGGAAGAAAAAGCAAGGAAAAAACAAGAAGCAAAGGAGAGTGCCAAATGACAAAACAGGAATTTCAGCAGCTTGTAAAGAAGGGACCGGTAATATTAGATGGAGCCACAGGTTCTAATCTCATGAAGGCAGGAATGCCAAGAGGAATATGTACAGAAAAATGGGTATGTGAAAATCCGGAACCGTTGACAAGGCTTCAGCAGGCGTATAAAAAAGCAGGTTCTCAGATTGTATATGCTTCTACATTTTCTGCAAACCGTATCAGTCTGGGGAATTATGGACTGGAAAACCAGGTGAAAGAACTGAACACAGCTCTGATGGGGATTTCAAGAAACGCAGTTGGCAAGGATGTTCTTGTGGCAGGGGACCTGACTACTACCGGAAAACAGGAAATTTCTTACGAAGAGCTTTTGGAAGCATATAAAGAGCAGATTTTGGCACTGGTGGAAGCCGGAGCGGATCTTCTTGTGGCAGAAACGATGATGGGAATTACGGAATGTATGGCTGCCATAGATGCAGCGGCATCTGTATGTGAACTTCCGGTTATGTGTACGCTTACAGTAGAATCTGACGGAAGCCTTTTCTTTGGCGGCAATATTTATGAAGCAGTGGAGACCCTGGCTGAAATGGGTGCAGATGCAGTGGGGATTAATTGCTCCACAGGACCGGACCAGCTTTTGTCCGTAGTGGAAAATATGCGGAAAAAGGTCAGTGTTCCATTGATTGTAAAACCAAATGCAGGAATGCCTGTGATTGATGAAATGGGAAATCCAGTGTACTCCATGGGAGCAGAGGATTTTGCCAGTCATATGAAACGCCTGGTAGAGGCAGGAGCAGATATCGTAGGAGGCTGTTGTGGTACAGCACCTGAATATATCCAGCGGCTTTGTAAGATATTAAGACATGCATAATGAAAGAAAAACATGGGGAAATCACTTGCCGGATTTCCCCATGAATTTTTTCCTGACAAACACAAGGCATCCAAGAAGCAAAAAGATAACAAGAACGATTTTCGCTGCCTGTGAATAGTGGTCAAAATAGCGGACAGCTTTTTGCCAGGATGAGCCTGCAGCGGCACCCAGTGAAATCAGGATAAGATTCCAGAGAAAACTCCCAAGTGCTGTCATCCAGAGAAAACGTACTGGCGGCATGTCGGCCATTCCTGCTGGAATAGAAATCAGGCTTCGCACAATAGGGATAAAACGGCATAAGAAAACAGTATAGTTTCCTTTGCTGTCAAACCAGTCCATGGCTTTCTGGATGTCCTCCTGTTTTAGCCGTAATGCCTTTCCTACAGGACCTGCTATAAGACGTTCCATTTTTTCTGTGGAAAGTAAATGTCCAAGCTGATATAGAAGGACAGCGCCTACAAGGCTGCCGGCAGTAGAAGAGAGTACGACCCCTGGTACATGCATGGTGGTATAAGTTGTCATGAATCCTCCAAAGGTCAGGATTACTTCAGATGGAATGGGAGGAAAAATATTTTCAGCAAGAATCAGCAGTGCAATTCCTAGATAACCAAAAGAATCCATGATTTGCAGCATCCACTGGCTCATAAATCACCTCATGTTTTTTTAAAATCTATGCAGATGACTCCGGACATATTCAATAAAAATATAAAAGGGAAATTTTAAGGATATAAAATAGAATTGGTAAATTATTATTTTTTTACCGTGCACCGCCCATCGAAGCTCTCTCATAAACGTTACCTCTACAGTTAACTCAGCCCAGGCACCCTCACGGCACACAGAAGGTTCTGCTTAGTGCTGCTGCATTCCTGCCCTGACACGGTTCACAGATTTCTGTTGCGTAAGACCCAGACGTCAACGCCACTTATAAAGGGCAGCTTTACAAGAAAAGCCCCTCCGTTTGGCAACACCCCTGCTGTAGCGGATTGCAGGTACAGGGCACCGCTATCTCCCCGGCTGCACGGTATTTAAAAGTATAACGGTTTTTAACAGGTTTGTCAATTTCAATTTTTAAAATAAAAAAATTCCAAAAAAGTTGTGGCAAAATATAAAATATTATATAATAGATTCAGCTTCACTATAATAATTTAAGATAGGATGTGGAAAATCAATGAAGAGAATCGGTTTACTTACAAGTGGCGGTGACTGTCAGGCATTAAATGCTACGATGAGAGGCGTTGTAAAAGGACTCAGCACGAATCTTGATGAATTGGAAGTATATGGATTTGATGATGGCTATAAAGGCCTGATCTATGGAAATTACAGAATGCTTTCTTCCAAGGATTTTTCAGGTATTCTCACCAGAGGCGGTACGATTCTGGGTACTTCCCGCCAGCCATTTAAACTGATGCGTGTTCCGGATGAAAAAGGACTGGATAAGGTAGAAGCTATGAAGCAGACCTATCATAAACTGCGTCTGGACTGCCTGGTGATTTTAGGAGGAAACGGCACGCAGAAAACAGCAAATTTATTAAGAGAAGAGGGATTGAACATCATCCATCTTCCCAAGACAATTGACAATGATATCTGGGGCACAGACATGACCTTTGGTTTTCAGAGTGCAGTGAACATTGCCACAGATGCTATTGACTGCATTCACACTACCGCAGCTTCCCACAGCAGAGTCTTTATTGTGGAAGTTATGGGACATAAGGTGGGATGGCTTACACTTCATGCAGGAATTGCAGGAGGAGCAGATATTATTCTGATTCCTGAGATTCCCTATGATATAGACAAAGTAGTAGAAGCAATCAACAGACGGAACAAAGCAGGAAAAGGTTTTACAATTCTGGCAGTGGCAGAGGGTGCTGTTTCAAAAGAAGACGCAAAACTGCCGAAAAAAGAATTGAAGAAAAAGCTGGAAGAATACAAAAAACAATATCCTTCTGTTGCCTACAAGCTGGCAAGCGAATTAGAGAAAAAACTGGATCTGGATATCCGTATCACGATTCCGGGGCATATGCAGCGTGGCGGAAGCCCATGCCCATATGACAGAGTGTTATCCACCAGACTTGGCTCTGAAGCTGCAAAACTGATTCTGGAAGAACAGTATGGCTATATGGTAGGAATTATTAATGGTAAAGTAAAGAAAGTGCCTCTGGAAGAATGTGCAGGCAAGCTGAAGATGGTATCACCTAACGAACAGCTTGTAGAAGATGCAAAACGCATCGGCATCAGCTTCGGAGACTAAGTAAAGGAGAAGATTCATGAGCTATACAGCTCTGTACAGAAAGTTCCGGCCCCAGAACTTTGAAGATGTAAAAGGACAGGAACATATCGTTACAACATTGAAAAATCAGATAAAAGCTGATAGAATCGGACATGCATATCTTTTCTGCGGTACCAGGGGTACCGGTAAGACAACCATTGCCAAGATACTGGCAAGAGCTGTAAACTGCGAACACCCCGTTGATGGAAGTCCCTGTAATACCTGCAAAACCTGCAGGGCCATTATGGAAGGGACTTCTATGAATGTCATCGAGATTGATGCTGCGTCAAACAATGGCGTGGATAATATCAGGGAGATCAGAGAAGAAGTAGCATACAGGCCCACAGAAGGCCGTTATAAAGTTTATATTATTGACGAGGTTCATATGTTATCAACAGGAGCATTTAATGCACTCCTAAAGACACTGGAAGAACCGCCTTCGTATGTAATCTTTATTCTTGCTACAACAGAAGCCCATAAGATTCCTATTACGATATTATCCAGATGCCAGAGATACGATTTCAGGAGAATTACGGTCGATACCATTGCAGACCGTCTCACGGAATTGATGAACCAAGAAGGCAATGATGTGGAGGAAAAAGCCATCCGCTACATTGCAAAGGCGGCAGATGGCTCTATGCGTGACGCCTTGTCTTTGCTGGATCAATGCATTGCTTTTTATCTGGGAGAAAAGCTTACTTATGAAAAAGTATTAGAAAATCTTGGGGCAGTAGATACCGATATTTTCAGCGGTCTATTGAGAAAAATTTTAAGACAGGACACAGCGGGAGCTGTGAAAACCCTGGAAGAAATTATTTTGCAGGGAAAAGAAATGGGACAGTTTGTCACAGATTTTATCTGGTATCTGCGTAATCTGCTTCTCATAGGTTCTTCTGAACACCCGGAAGATGCGGTAGATGTATCAGCAGAAAATCTGGAGAAAATGAAAGAAGAAAGCACTATGATGGATGCAGAGACCTTAATGCGTTATATTCGTATTTTTTCTGAATTATCGAATCAGATTAAATATGCTTCACAAAAGCGCGTTCTGGTAGAAATCGCCCTGATTAAGCTATGCCAGCCCGTCATGGAAACCAACCTGGATTCCCTGTATGACAGAGTGCGGGTATTGGAAGAAAAACTGGAGCATGGTGTGATGATGCCTGCGGCACAGGCAGATACAACTGCCAGGGAAAGCAGAAGAGACATTCCGAAAGAGGAAACTCCTGCCTCTGTAAATAAACCTGAGAAAGCAGCACCGGAGGATTTGCAGTATGTGAAGCGGAACTGGAATTCCATTATACGGGATACCAAAGGGCTTTTGCAGCAAATGCTGTTAGAATCCACTCCCAAGTATGACGGTAACACAGGAGAGTCCGTTCTCTATGTGGAATTTCGGAATTTTCTTGCCCAGACTTGCATAGAAAGTCCAGAGAGCATGGAGATGCTGAAAAACGCAGTGCGGAAAAAAATAGGAAAAGATGTAGAAATCAAAATGATTTTAAAAGACAACGAAGCCGGAGGAAACAAAGGCGGTTTGTCAGAAATTACCGTGGATGATTTATTGATGCAGAATATAAACATGGAAATTTCAGTAGAACCAATGGATGATGATGAATAGGAGGAGCCAATCATGGCAAAAAGAGGTGGATTTCCGGGTGGTATGATGCCTGGAAACATGAACAATTTAATGAAACAGGCACAGAAGATGCAGCGCCAGATGGAAGAAAACCAGAAGGCATTAGAAGAACAGGAATTTACAGCAGCAGCAGGCGGCGGAGCAGTAGAAGTTACTGTTTCCGGTAAAAAAGAAGTGCTCAAAGTAAAATTAGCAGAAGAAGTGGTAGATCCTGATGATATTGAAATGCTGGAAGATTTGATTGTAGCTGCTACCAATGAAGCTTTACGCAAAATGGAAGAAGCATCTGCAGCAGTGATGTCTAAGCTTACAGGCGGCCTTGGAGGAATGGGCGGCGGATTCCCATTCTAACAGAGTTCCTGTAAGTAAAGGAGAAAAGAATTGGAATATTACAGCAGTCATATAAATAAATTGATTGAAGAATTTTCGAGGCTGCCGGGAATTGGTGCAAAATCTGCACAGCGTCTTGCTTTTCATGTTTTGAATATGCCCATGGATCAGGTGCAGAGCCTGTCAAATGCAATTTTAAATGCCAAGGCAAATGTGCAGTACTGCAAGTCCTGCTATACTCTCACAGATCAGGAGATATGCCCGATTTGTAAAAATCCAAGACGTGACCATCATGTGATCATGGTAGTGGAAAATACCAGAGATTTGGCAGCATACGAGAAAACAGGAAAATTTGAAGGGGTTTATCATGTCCTGCACGGGGCGATTTCTCCTATGCTGGGGATTGGGCCTGATGATATCAAGTTAAAAGAACTGATGCAGCGGATTACAGAGCAGGATATCCAGGAAGTGATCATTGCTACAAATTCCAGCCTGGAAGGGGAGACAACAGCTATGTATATCAGCAAATTAATCAAACCGGCTGGAATCAAAGTCAGCAGGATCGCAAGCGGAGTTCCGGTAGGAGGGGATTTGGAATATATTGATGAAGTTACCCTTTTACGGGCACTGGAAGGCAGAGTAGAGCTATGAGAAAAAAAGTGACCTCCACAGATATTGCAAAGGCAGCAGGGGTTTCCCAGGCTACCGTATCTATGGTTCTGAATAAAAAATACAATGTATCTTTTTCAAAAGCAACCATTGAGAAGGTGGAGCAGGCAGCAAAAGAACTGGGCTACACAGTTCCAAGGCAGAGAAGCAGAAAAAGTGCGAAAAACAGCCGTTTGATTGTTGTTTTTTGTCCTACCCTGACAAATCCGTACTATGTGATGCTTCTGCAGGGAATCGAAACCGTGGCAAAAGAAAAAGGTTACGGTGTGTTTGTATGCAATACCCAGAGGGAGCTGAAGATAGAAGAGCAATACCTGAGAATGATGCACAGTGTATCTCCGGCAGGAATTATCTACACCTGTAATCCCAGTAATGCTTTTATGGAGCAGGTGGAGGAAATCGCTGCAAAAATTCCTCTTGTAGTAATAAGCAACAGGGATAAAGTAAAAGCAGACGCTATCAGCCAGGACAATACAAAGGTTGGGAGCCTGATGGCAAGGCATTTACTGGATTTGGGGCACCGGGAGGTAGCATTTATAGCACCGCCACTTACAAAACGCCAGGCACAGCGCTCCAGGCGTGTAGAAGGATTTGTAAGAGAATATGAAAAAGAAGGGCTTTCCCAATCTGTTATTATCAAAGCAGCAGATGATATTTGGGACGAAGTGCTGCCAAGTGTAGATTCTGAATACAGGATAGGATATAACCTGACCAAAGAATTACTGGCAGAAACAAGAAAAATCACAGCCATTGCAGGGTTAAATGATATGATTGCCTTTGGAATCATAGATGCCCTGCAGGAAGAGAAACTGAAAGTGCCAAATGATGTTTCTGTAATAGGGTGTGATAATATCATCTTTGGCAGAATGTCTCAGATGTCTCTTACAACAATTGAGCATTTTGTACCATTGAAAGGAAGAGACGCCTGTGATATTATCATGAGGAAAATTGAATCTGCACATAATCCATATATTGATATGGAGCCTACCAGTACTTATCATATTGAATATGAGCCAAAACTGATTGTGAGAAAAACAACAGCTTATGTAAAACAGCGGCCTCAGAAGAAAAGAGTAGAAAAATAATTAAATGAAATCAAAAGAATAATTAGTAATAAAATAGCTTCTAAAAAGGGGAGAAGCTTTGAAAAATCGGTATTTCTGAATTTGGGGATTAAATATTTGTTAATAAAAACAGTAAATA
>USPF01000001.1 GCA_900556555.1 uncultured Blautia sp. | reverse complement strand
AACTAGGGGGAATTAAAATGGCAAAAGAAATGATTGCAATGCTTCTTGCCGGCGGACAGGGATCCAGATTATATGCACTGACCCAGAAACTGGCAAAACCTGCAGTTCCTTTTGGCGGAAAATACCGTATTATTGACTTTCCGTTATCAAACTGCATTAACTCTGGTATTGACACTGTTGGTATTTTGACACAGTATCAGCCATTAGTACTGAACGAATATATTGGAAACGGACAACCTTGGGATTTAGACCGTCTCTACGGTGGTGTTCATGTATTGCCACCATATCAGCAAGCATCTGGTTCTGACTGGTACAAAGGTACTGCAAATGCGATTTATCAGAACCTTTCTTTCATTGAAAGATATAATCCACAGTATGTTATCATCCTTTCCGGTGATCAGATCTGCAAACAGGATTACAGTGAATTCCTGAAATTCCATAAGGAAAAAAATGCAGAGTTCAGTGTAGCTGTTATGGAAGTTCCGTGGGATGAAGCTTCCCGTTTCGGCTTAATGGTAACAGATGAAAATGATAAGATTTCCGAATTCCAGGAAAAACCAAAGAATCCAAAGTCTAATCTGGCCTCTATGGGTATCTATATCTTTAACTGGGATATTCTGAAAAAATACCTGACAGAAGACGAAGCAGATCCAAATTCTGAAAATGATTTTGGTAATAACATTATTCCGAACCTGCTCCGTGATAACCGTGCGATGTATGCATACCGTTTCAACGGTTACTGGAAAGATGTAGGAACCATCTCTTCCCTGTGGGAAGCAAATATGGAGGTTCTCGACCCAGAACACAGCGGTATTAATCTGTTTGATGATGACTGGAAGATTTATAGCCGCAACAGTGGTATGACCGGTCATAAGATCAGCAAGAATGCAGTAGTAGAAAACTCCATGATTACAGATGGATGCCGTATTGATGGTCATGTAAAACATTCTATCTTATACGCTGGTGTCCGTGTGGAAGAAGGCGCTGAAGTAGAAGACGCAGTAGTTATGGGTGGAACCATTATTAAGGCAGGTGCTGTTGTAAAACACTGTATTGTTGCAGAAAATGCAGTGATTGGTGAGAATGCAGTAGTAGGTGCAATGCCGGCAGATGGCGAAAAAGGCGTGGCAACCGTAGGACCAGGTGTCTATGTCGGGGACAATGCTAAAATCGGGCCAAATGCAATGGTTAGTGAGAATGTAAAAGGTGGTGAAGAACAATGGTAAATCTTAACGCAGATGCTTTAGGCATTATTTTCCCAAACAGCTATGATACTCTGGTTCCGGAACTGGTAAGCAAACGTTTAATGGCTTCTATTCCATTTGCAGGACGTTACCGTATGGTAGACTTTATCCTGTCCAGCATGGTAAACAGCGGAATCGGCAACGTATCTATACTGGTACGTCAGAATTACCTTTCTCTTATGGACCACTTAGGCTCGGGCCGTGCATGGGACTTAACACGTAAAAACGGCGGGCTGAATATTATTCCTCCATTTGCAGAAAAACAAGTCAAGGTATTTACTGGCCGTGTAGAAGCTTTGGCAAGTATTCTGGATTTCCTGAAACATCAGAAAGAAAAATATGTAGTAATGTCAGATGCCAATATTGCTGTGAATTTTAATTTCAATGCATTGATGGATGCACATATTGCCAGTGGTGCAGATATTACTGCTGTTTATAAAGAAGAAGAAATTCCGGAAGGAATGAGACACAAACCAGCTTCCAGTACAGCAATGTACTATGCATTCGGTATTGAAGATGAAAGAGTCAAAGAGATTTATATTAATCTTGATGAAGACAAGAAACAGAATCTGGGTATGAATATTTACATTCTGGATAGAGAATTGCTGATTAATCTGGTAAATACCACATTTGTAAGAGGTTATACATATTTTGAACGTGACATTCTGGTACCAAATCTGGAAAAACTGAATGTTCATGCGTATAAATTTGAAGGCTATTCTGCACGTATTTGTGATATGAAGAGTTACTTCGATGAAAATATGAAGCTTCTGGAAGAAAAAAACCTGGACGGGCTGTTTGAGGGAAACCAGATTTACACTAAGATTCGTGATGATAACCCGACCAGATACATGGATGGGGCAAAAGTGAAAAACATCATGGCAGCAGATGGCTGTGTTATCGAAGGCGATGTAGAAAACAGTGTGCTGTTTAGAGGTGTTAAGGTCGGAAAAGGTGCAAAAGTAAGAAACTGTGTACTAATGCAGGATACTGTAGTGGAAGCTGGAGCAGATATCGAGTATGTGATCTCTGATAAGAATGTAACTATTACAGAAGGAAAACAGGTAAAAGGAACTGATACTTTCCCAGTATTTATCGCAAAACATCAGATTGTATAAAAAGTAAATAGAAAAATAAAAAGAGGATGTCGTATGAAGTAGTATTTGATACGGCATCCTTTTTTGATAGGACAGAAGATTAAATAAGGTCATATTGACAGAAGGTAGCTGGTTCGATAATATAATAACCAACTACCTTTTTTGGTATATTTTGTACGAACATAAAACTTAAACAGATTAGTAAGGAGGAAAAACAAACATGGCATTTTATTATTCCGAACCGTCCAGAACCTTTAGTGAGTATCTATTGATTCCGGGATATTCTTCATCCAAGTGTATTCCGTCAGCAGTGAGTCTGAAAACCCCACTTGTGAAGTTTAAAAGGGGAGATGAACCTGCTCTTTCTATTAACATTCTATGGTTTCTGCAATCATGCAGTCTGTATCGGATGACCGTCTGGCAGTAGCTCTGGCACAGGAAGGCGGAATGTCCTTTATTTATGGATCTCAGCCAGTGGAAAGCCAGGCAGAAATGATTCGCAAAGTTAAGAGATACCATGCAGGTTTTGTGGTAAGTGATTCTAATGTATCCCCGGACATGACACTTGGAGATGTTCTGGATATTACAGAAAAAACAGGACATTCCACTGTGGCGGTCACAGAGAACGGACAGGCAAATGGAAAACTTTTGGGGCTTGTTACCAACAAGGATTACCGTGTAACAAGAATGGGACGTGATATGCCAGTGGCAGAATTTATGACAAAATTTGAGGATTTAGTCTATGCCAGTGAAGAAACTTCTCTGAAAGAAGCCAATGATATCATCTGGGAGCATAAGATTAACTGCCTGCCTCTGGTAAATGACAAGCAGGAATTAGTTTACTTAGTATTCCGCAAGGATTACGATACGCACAAAAAGAATGAAAATGAGTTGATTGACGATTCTAAACGTTATATGGTTGGTGCAGGAATCAATACCAGAGATTACCGGGAACGTGTGCCTGCACTTGTGGAAGCTGGAGCAGATGCCCTGTGTATTGACAGCTCAGAAGGATTTTCAGAGTGGCAGAAGATTACTATTGATTATATCCGTGAGAATTATGGTGATAAAGTCAAAGTAGGAGCAGGAAATGTTGTGGATGGCGATGGTTTCCGTTTCCTGGCAGAGGCCGGTGCAGATTTCGTAAAAGTCGGAATCGGCGGAGGTGCAATCTGTATCACAAGAGAACAGAAGGGAATCGGACGTGGACAGGCAATAGCCCTGATTGAAGTTGCAAAGGCCAGAGATGAGTATTACAAAGAAACAGGTATCTATGTTCCAATTTGTTCGGATGGCGGTATTGTCCATGATTATCATATTACCCTGGCACTGGTCATGGGTGCAGATTTCATCATGCTTGGAAGATATTTTGCCAGATTTGATGAAAGCCCAACCAAACGAGTGAATATTAACGGAAGTTATATGAAAGAATACTGGGGAGAGGGAAGTGCAAGAGCCAGAAACTGGCAGCGGTATGATATGGGAGGAGACAAAAAACTCTCCTTTGAAGAAGGTGTAGATTCCCTGGTGCCATATGCAGGAAGCCTGAAAGATAATGTGGGACTGACTCTCAGCAAGGTACGCTCTACCATGTGCAACTGCGGTGCACTGACCATACCAGAATTACAGGAAAAAGCCAAGATTACATTAGTTTCCGCTACAAGTATTGTAGAGGGCGGGGCACACGATGTCACCTTGAGAGATAAGAGGTAAAGACTAAAGAAGTAAAATATCTTAAAATAAATACAACTTTGGGATACTTCCCCGGCAGTGCCTTCAAAGGGCACTGCCGGGGTTTAGCATTACACCACAAGTGTATTCTGTCTTTTTTCACAGCCTCTACATCTTTTCCACTATTTTTCAAATTAAGAATAAGTTTCTTATCGGCATCTTAATCTATGAAAATTTGGGAATATCCATTGCGAAAAATGGGCTTATAGATAGAAACTATAGTAAAATAGTCAAATTTTGATTTTTTTAATAAAAAAGACTTGCATAAAGAAAAAAAACAAAGTATATTATCATTGAAAATAATATTTTAACAGAAATCATAACTGGAGTCTTGCTGTTTTTTTTAACAACTCTCCAGTTATATTTATGTAAAGACAAAGGAGATATATGAAAAAACAGAAGAAAATGATTATAGGTGGTGTTACCGTAGGTATTGTAGCGTGTTTGGCGTTAGGTGCTGGAATATATATACAGAAGCATCATAATAAGAGAACATTCGGTGCGGAAAATCAGACGGTATCCGATGAGGTAGCAGAAATCGAAAGTATAAATGCAAAAGATAATGTTGTAGATGTAGAAAATCTTTTTGAAGGTGAGAAAGTGCCCTGGAAAGAAAAACAGGAGATAAAAAAGGATGCTTCAAAAAATTTAAGTTCAAATAAATCATCAAAGTTAGATGAGAAAGTGTCTGAGTCAGACAAAAAACCAACAGAATCGGATAAATTATCCGAACCGAACAAGAAACCATCAAAACCAGATGAGCGGCCGTCAAAACCAGACGAAAAACCATCAGAACCAGATGAGCAGCCGTCAAAACCAGACGAAAAACCATCAGAACCAGATGAGCGGCCGTCAAAACCAGATGAAAAACCATCAGAACCAGATGAGCGGCCGTCAAAACCAGACGAAAAACCATCAGAACCAGATGAACAGCCATCTAAGCCTGCTTTACCACAGGTGAATGAACCTGGATGGATTACCGGAATATATTAAGGAAGGATTTGGAAAAGGATGATACAAAGGAAAAAGAGATTAGGTGTATGGATACTTTTATTGATGATTTTAATTTTTAGTCAGAATATTGTTCCAGTAAAAGCATCTGCACCTGAAATAACAGATGCAAATATACAGATGGTAGGCGGACAAATTCGTACCATTACTCCTATGGGATTACGAATGATAGGGTGTATTAAAAAATCTTATCTTCAAGAATTAGAACAAAGTGGTGCGACGGTTCAATATGGTATCGTTTTGCTTCCGAAGCTATATTTGGGAGAGCAGGAACTGAAACTTGATGGAAAATATCTTTATAACGGTTCTGTATATAAGCCGGCAAAAGTACCGGCAGTGAAGAAATTTGCAGAACAGGATGACCGAATTTATTTTACTGCTGTTTTGGTAAATCTTGCGAAAGAAAGATATAAAAATGACTATGCAGCAAGAGCATATGTGGAAATTACGAGAAGTGTTGAACAGGAAGACGGAAGTTTAAAAAAGGAAACAGAAATTCTGTACAGTGATGATACGATAGATCGTCAGGTATATCAGATTGCAAAAGAAGCTGTAGCAGGAGAAGAGACTGAAGAAAACAAACAATGGCTTCGTGACAATATTTTGCATCCGGTAGAACAACCGGAAGATATACCAGAAGAAGAGAAAAAGATTCCTTTTCAGATGGGGAAAGTTTCTGGTGTGACTTTATATCATCAAACAGGAAGTGAGGCTGGAATAGAAGAGATTTCTCATTTTACAGTGGATAGTTTTAAAAAAGAAGAATATCTGATAAAAGTAGAGATGGAAGATCAGCCGGAATTGTTTGCAGGTATTTCTAAGGTGATTGTAGCGGAGAACAATCAAGTTAGTTTTGAATTGAAATTGGATCATTATGTTACTGAAGGAGCTAATCAGACGAAACAGGGGGCCATCGTTGAATTTGGAACTGTTTCTGAAGGAGAGGCATCCACAAAATACATCACTATGCAGTCTTTAATTGACAAAATTAAAGAAAATCCAAGTGGAACGTATACTTTAGAACATGATATTGATGCCAGCGCAGTGCAGGGAGAAGACTTCCTGATTCCAAATTTCACCGGTACTTTTGATGGAAAAGGATATAAAATTAAAGGGTTAAATACTACTTTATTTGGAGTTGTTTCCGGTGGTACAGTAAAAAATGTTAAGTTGGAAAATGTCTCTATCACTAAGGCAAATAAATATGGAGATGCAGGTGGTGGAGTTCTGACCAATAAAGCAGAAAAGAATGCAGTGATTGAAGGCGTTCATGTCAGCGGTAGTTTGAAAACTTCTGACAGCAGACAGCTTCTTGGCGGATTAGTAGGACGTATGGACTATGCTAAAGTAAGCAAATGTTCAACTAATCTGGAAATTACAGGTTCTTTCAATACGACAGGCGGTTTAATTGGGCAGATGTCCAATCAGCAACATGGACCGAATATTGTGGAAAATTCCTATGCAGTGGGAAGTATTAGTGGAAATAAAACCAATGGTGCAATTGGTGGACTCATTGGTTGGCATAACTGTAAGAATGATTTTTCAGTGACGAATTGTTATGCAGCAGTTACTTTAAAGGTAAATGGAACTGGAAATTCTATGGAACCGGGTGGGCTTATTGGAAACATTGGAGAATCAAATGCTACAGGTGTGATAAAAAACAGTGTTTCCTATAGTACAGGTACATCTGGTTATAAGTTTGATGGTGCATCATCACCGGATAAATATAATGTTCAGGGGGTTTCTGATCTTTATTCCTTAAAAGAAAGCAAATTGAAAAAAGAAACTGCCAGAGCAGCACATTTTTCAAAAGTATCGGAAGTGTCCATTGATACGCTTTTGGAAAAAGAGTTTTATACACAAATGGGGTGGCGTGAAGAAGTTTGGGACTTTACTCCACTGAAAGAAGGAAAAACTCCTGTTCTGAAAAATGGTGACTCGAATATGACAACCATGCTGGAGATGAAAGAAATTTCATCTGTAGAAGAATTACAAAAGATGAAAGATGATCTTTCTGGTGCTTATTCTTTAACAGCGGATATTGATTTATCAGAAGTAAATAGCAATATAATTATTCCTGGTACATTTAGAGGACTGTTAAAAGGAAATGGACATCAGATTATTGGACAGAAGGCTCCTTTATTTGAAACGCTAAATGGTGCAACTGTAGAAAATCTGAAGCTGACTCAGGGAAAGATTGAGCAAAAGAGTACGAATCAGGTTGCGGCTTTAGCAAAAACAGCCGAAGCAGGAACGACAATTAAAAATGTCTATGTAAGAGATATGACAGTTGCAGGGAAAAGTTCTGTGGCTGGTATGGTAGCAGTAATGAAAAAGACAACGGTGGACCAATGCTCTGTCAACGCAACAGTGAACGGACAAAACGCAGGTGGCTTTGTAGCAGAAATTCTGGATGGTTCTGTTGTTACTAATTCCTATGCAAAAAGAACAACAGATCAGAAATCTTTTGAAAGTTCCAATACTTCTCAGGGTGGATTTGCCGCAGTTGTAAAGAAATCCCAGTTGAGCAAAAACTTTGGTGAGCTCTCCTGGAGTGAAGAAAAAGAAGAAGCAGTTACTGTTGTAAGGAATATAGGTAATTTCATTGGTGAGTGCGGTACAGCAGGAGAGGCGCCGACAAAAGTAGAAAAAAATATTTCTTTCGGACCTGCAGCATACTCTTTTGTAGGAAATATTACCGCTGAAGCAGCGTTAGATACTTATGAAGGAAATTATGAATATTCAGATGTAGCTTCCTCTCAGGATAATGTATCTGCTTCTGAAATGAGTGGGAAAATAGACAAAGCATCCGCAGACCAGATTGTAAGCAAAGATTTTTATTTAACAACACTTTCATGGGATGAAAAAATCTGGTATTTAGAGGATGTAGCTGGTGGTAAGAGACCACGTCTCCAGGCAGAAGGAGATGTGTATGGTCTGGAAGACAAACCATCTTCCGAAGAAGTTGTATATCTGGAGGCAGCAGTACAAAGCGATGTATTAGAAGAGCCACAGGAAGAACCGGAAAAGCCGGAAGAAATTATCAGTGCAATTGCCACAAGAACAGTAGAGGCAGCGGCAGCTCTTGACAGTTTGGAAACGATTCAAGGTTATGATGTACAGCGTAAACAGATTTATGAGAATCTTCGACTATTTATGCCATTTTATCATCGTGAGCAAATTATTAAAGATGGAAATCAGGTTGATGTATCTCATGTATTAAATAAAAAAGTAGTGCTGGCAGTGTACCCTATGGATGCACAGGGGAATCGTATTGTTGCATTATCTGATAAAACAGTGGAAAATGTGAAAAAGCTGAGAATTCAGTTTACGGATAATACAACACCATTGATTTACAATATTTCTTATATTGATACAAGAGAGAATATTGCTTCATATAAAGTATCCCAGATACCAGTACACTTTAATTTTAGAAATTATGTGGTAAATACAAAAACACCGCAGTTCCAGACTTTATTGAATACAGCGAAGAATTATACTTTTGATACAGATATTGAAACAAGAGTTTCTCAAAGAGACAGTGATTCTGTATTGGCAGCCTATCGCAGAAATTTTGATGAAGTTGTAAAGAACGAAATGGAACAGGTATTAGTTTCTATGGCAGCTACTAATCCACAGTATCCGTTAAATAGCAACAGTATAGTAGCTGAAAAAATTGTGACCGATACATTTATCATAAATGAATATTTAAAAGATTTCCTCTATGCATATAACTATGTAGATCGGTGGTATGATTTTCAGATTGGTGGCATTAATCTTAGAGATGTGGTTATTTTTGATAATTCCATATTGAAAACAGATAAACCAGTGAGAAGTCTTCCTACAGAAATTGTAAAAATAAGCAGCAGTGATGGACGTCAGGGAAATAAAACACCTTTCTTCTATAATAATAGAATTTCTTCATATACAGGAATTAATAATGTTGCTTCTTTTGTAGAATATTTTATGACTGCATATGCCGGCTATTCAGATGTAAATGATTGGATTATTGATAACTTCCAGGGTGGTATTATTGTAGAAGCCAGAGCAAATAATCCAAAGATTAATTCCAGATTATGGAGAATATTAAAGAATAATACCGTACAAAAAAATAATGAATTGATATTGCCTGTATTATCTTACAAGACATCCAAGAACCTGTATCTGGCTTCTTTCCCATCTTCTTTGGTATATGGAAACCTGGAAATTTACGGTGGATACCAGAATACAGAAGAATGGAGACAACAGAAAAAACAGCAGATTATCAGTCAGGTCAATGACTTTAAAACAAGTTATGATAACTTTGTGAATGTTGCTTCAAACGGTGCGGCTTCTGTTAATAACAGTAAGTTTTTAATTGTGGATTCTTCTGCAAATAAGAATCACAATCAGGATGTATTTAAGGAATTTTATAGACCGTTACAGACCCTGTGGAAGAGTAATAATGGTGCAGTAGCGGTTATTTTCGGAAATCCAAATTATGATTATATTTACTACAACAGCTCTAGCTTTATCGGTGACTTAACAGTCTTAAATCATGAAATGGGACATGTTACAGATATGTGGATCTGGATGGAGAATAAAGGGAAACGTCCGGGACGCAACGGAGAAGACTATTCCAATGGTTTTGCAAATCAGGCGAATGTGGATTACAACATGAACTTCATGAAAACTTATTCAAGAGACAGTTCTATGGTTACAAATCTGACACCGGACAGAATTAATACACAGGAAGAGTTCAAGAGTTATTATAAAGAAGTATTTGAAACCATTTATACGCTGGATTATCTGCAGGGTAAAGCTTATCTGGAACTGACACCTGCCCAGCAGGCACAGATTACATTGCAGCATAGATATGGAACTACTAATAATTACCAGAGCTGGAATAATTCCAACAGTACATGGCGCACCATAGGAGCTGCGGAACTGGAAAATATGAATTTGAAAACACTGGATGATCTTTGGAACAACCAGTTGACCATTCGTCCGGGACACAGATATGAGCTTCGAAGCGTCAACGATGTTGGTGTAAACAATCTGGGCGCATATCAGATTGACCGTGTGTGCTTTGCAAGCTGGTACGTTCCTTATGTGGACAATGGAACACCAAATGCTCAGACATTCCGTCGAAATGGTTATGAACTTGCCGGTATGTATGGTTACAGCGATGGTCTTGTAGAGTATTTAAGCGGCAAGACAAGAACCGGAGATTTAGAGTATTTTAAAAAGAAAACACAAGACCAGAATTTCTCATTTGAAACTTATAGGAAAAATAAAAATACAGAGATTCAGAAAAAGATTGCAGAGCAGAAGCTACAGGGAAATCCTTATTTTGATGAAGAAGCGTTGATTGAATATTTAAAGCAGAATATGATTAACTATGGAAATTCTATTGGCAGCGGCGCTTCAAACTTGGGCAATACCCTGAACAATATTAAGGAATCCAGAGAAAATGTGTTCCGTTATCTGCAGAGAATTACCAATGAATTTAGAAGTCCTGTTTATGGAACAGCAGATGCAAGAAATGCTGTGACAATTTCAACAGCAGAAGAATTCATGGAAAAGATAACTGCAAATCCTAACGGATTCTATGTGTTAGAACAAGATATTTCCATGAAAGATATTCCGTTGAAGAATAATGTTTATATTAATAAAACATTTATTGGAAAGCTGGAAGGAAATGGACATAAGATTATCGATGCAGAAGGACCTTTGTTTGCTAAAATTGCTAACTCTTATGTTTCAGATTTGTCAATTATAAATAAATCAGGTGAGACCAAAGACTGGCTTGGCGCACAGAGACAATTTACAATTCTTGTCAACGAAAAGAAAGAGGAAACTGTTAAAGACATTACTTCTTTAGAAGAGTTAAAAACACTGGGTGAAAACAAATATACAAAATATGTATTGAAAAATGACATTGATGCGACTTCTGCCACAGATACTGCTGTCATCAAAGGTACCTTTGAAGGACAGTTAGATGGAGGCAACTTTGCGATTACGGGATTAAAGAGACCTTTATTTGAAAAAGTGGATGATGCAGTAATTACAAATCTGAAAATTAAAGATGTAGAAATCAGTAATCAGGGAAGTAAGAATGCAGCAATTACAAAGGAGTCTAACCATACTACGTTTGCAAATCTTAGTTTGGAAAATATTCAGATTACTGGTGAAAGCTATAATGCAGCAATTTCTGGTTATGATTATACAGGTTCTACGTTCTCTAAGATTCAGATTCGTAAGGCACAGATTACGGGAGCAAAGAATTATAATGCCGCATTTGTGGGACGCGCTTCCGGTTCGGATATCAGTAACGTTGCTGTGATTGAAAGTAAGGTTGTGCTAAGTGGTACAGATTGTGGTGGATTTATTGGCGAAGGAAAAAATCTGAATATCCATCATGTATACAGTGATTCTGACGTTCATGTGGAAACTTATACAGATAATCAGGGTAGAACCAACAGCGCCGGTTTTATTGGTAACCTGGCAGGAAAGAGTAAGGTACAGTATGTATTTGCAGCGGGAACAATCGAGAACAAGACTCAAACAGAGCTTTATAATTTTCTGGGTACTCCCAATGTGCTGGAGACTATGGTAAGTGATGCATTTGTCAGAGATAATGCAGGTGGAAAACCAAACATTACAGAGACTACAGGAAATCGTCTTTCTACAGTGACAGTAGAGCAGACAAAAAAATCTGAGTTCTACCGTACGTCCATGAATTTGAACGAGGAAATCTGGAATTTGGAACTTGTAGGTATGAAGGGGTATCCGGAACTTCTGGGTATGGAAAAGAAAGAGATTATTTCTGTCAGCACTCCGGAAGAATTCATGAAAATGAAAGAGTTTCCAACACAGGAATATCATTTGACAGCAGATATTAATCTGTCTGATGTGGAACAGACAGAAGTTTTGATTCCGCAGTTCTCCGGTGTTCTGGATGGACAACATCATACGATTACAGGTCTGAAAGTACCATTATTCGGACAGATGAATGGTAGGGTATCGAATCTGGCTATTTCCAATAATCAGTTGGAGATCAGTAAGGACGAAGCAGGTATGTTCGCAGATGAAATGACAGGCGCTACAGTTGAAAAAGTGTTGATTTATAACAGTAAAATCAGTAACACAACAGGAAAAGCAGCAGGCTTTGCCGGAACTGTGAACAATACGACATTGAAGGACATTTTTGTTCATGGAAGTGTTCAGACGGCATCAACCGCTTCAGGATTTGTATTAAATTCTAACGGTACAACAGTAGAAAACATTTACACTAATGTAAGGGTAAATGGTACAGAGGGTGCAGGATTTCTTGTAAGCAGCACAGGTGAAAACACTTATAAAAATATCTGTTCCGTAGGTGATGTGGCTGCCAATATGCATAAACTCAGTGGAGATATTACACAGATCACAAATGGGTATGAATTTGCAGCGTCCAATGGTATTGCTTCCGCATCAGGAACAGGTTCTGTAAAGAATGTTGGAAAAGAAGTATGGACAAAAGATTTCTATATGACCACATTGGGATTAGATTCAGAAGTATGGAATGCAGAACAGGCAGATACGAATGGTTATCCTTCTCTAAAAGACTTTACAGTACAGACAGAACCTATGAAAGTGGAAATTCATACACTTGGTGATGTTCAGAAAATGAATAGGGTTCCAGAAGGAAAATTTGTACTCACAGCAGATTTGAGCTTTGAAGGAGCAGATAACAGCTTTGTAACGGAAACCTTTACAGGAACTCTAAACGGAGGAAATCATGCAGTAAGCGGCATCAACAGTGCATTCTTCCAGATACTTTCAGGAACAGTGGAAAATTTGCAATTTAGAAATATTCTGGTAAATAATGAAAGTAGCGGCGCCAATGTACTGGCTGTGGAAACGAAAAATGCTACAGTGAAAAATCTACATTTCAATGGAATTACTTTAAGAGGTGCAGGTTATACCGGTATCATCGGTAAAGATATGAGGTCTACATTTAATCAGATCAGTATCCAGAATGTAGATATGACAGCAAATAGTGAATATGCAGGTGTGCTGGCGGCAAATGCTTCCCAGTCACAGATGATGGATATCCTGGTTGCAAAAACTCAGGTAAAAACCTCCAGCAGCTATGTGGGAGGATTGATTGGAAATGCAGATACTGTTTCAATTCAGAAGGCCTTTGTAGATGCAGAACTGAATATTCCATATACGGTTTCTCCTGCAAATACAGCGGCATTTATCGGTCTGGCAACTGGAGAAAGTAAAGTTACTTACAGTACGGTAGCCGGTGGCGTATATCCGGAAGATCCAAGTACCTCCAGATATAAGCTGATGTATATGAAAAACAACAGCGATCTGAATGAACTGAAAGCATTTACCAAATGCTTTATCAATACGGATACACCAGGCTACGACAGTGTGGGAAGCGACCCACAAGGCGTAATAAATGATAAACTTCTTACTGCAGATTTTTATGCCAATAGTATGCAATTAAGTTCTGATGTATGGGATTGGTCCAAGGTTTCTCAGAATGGACATCCTGGATTAAAAACAATGCCCACAGAAGGCGTACGGCCACCGGACACAGAGAAGAAGCCAGAGGAAGAAGCACCGCTGCAGCAGAATGTACCGGCAGGCTATCAGGCAATCCGAACAGTAGAGGAACTTCTGGCAATCCGTGACGGCTCCGGAAAATATATTTTGATGAATTCCATTTCTCTTTATGGAAAGAAAGCACAGAATGGTTCCTTCCTTGGAAACTTTAGAGGAGAGCTGGATGGAAATGGATTGACCATTCGAGAACTATATGGTGCACCGCTGTTTGATACCTTATCAGGTACCGTGAACAATTTAAAAGTATCTGATGCAAAGGTAGAAGTATGGAATAGCAATCAGGGTGCAAATGCAATCGCTAAGACATTGAACGGTGCAAAAATTTCCAGACTGGCGCTGAAAAATATTCTTGTAGCCGGAGGAGAAAATACAGGTGTTCTTGCAGGAACTGCCCAGAATTCAACCGTTAGTGAAGTGTGGGCAGAGGGCTTGAATGTCAATCCTTATGGACCATTATTTGGACAGGATCCTGATATAACAGTTGGAGGCCTGATTGCTCAGATAAATGGTGGATGTCATATCAGTGACAGTTATGTAGGTGGAGAGATTACAGTAAATAATAAAAATCAGGGCGGTTTATTTGGTGTCAATGATTATTATTCAGGAGGATATACTGTAAAACAAATAGTTTCTAATATGCGAACAAAATCTACAGCAAAACAGACAAATGGTTCTGGTTTTATTGGTCATGTTTATTATGGAAATGATGGATGGTTAAACAATAGTATTGCAATTGGAGAGGCAGGAGAAGATAGTACTAAGGGAAGTATAGGTAAGGCATATAACTTTACATCTACTAAAGGGCCTGCACTGACTACTGGATTAAGCAATTGCTATGAAGTGATGGGTGGTGGCATGAGTAATACATCTTCAGGAAATTTAGATGAAGCCACAGAATACAAAAATCCTGATTTCTACCGCAATACCTTAAAATTTGACAGTGCTAAATGGAATTTCGCTTCTGTAGAGAAAAACGGATATCCAACTCTGACTTGGATTGCGGGAGAAGAACCGCTTCCGGCATTGCCACAAGGCTCTAAGGTTACAGAACACCCAGTGCTGACAACCAATACTGCAGGATACACAGAAATCCGTACACCGGCAGACTTTATGAAAATTGCAGACAATCCAAGTGGAAAATATATTCTTATGAATAATATTTCCTTAGAGCAGGTAAGACTTCCGGAAGGACAGACTTCTTATATTATGAAATGTTTTGAAGGTGAGCTGGATGGAAACAATCAGGTTATTCATGGCTTGCGAGTGTCGTTGTTTGATTCCATCAGCGGAACAACCAGACAGGAGGCAACAGTTAAGAATCTTCGTATCCAGAATGTTTTTGTGGATGCAGGAATGAAAACAGAATATGGGTTTACCCGTAGAGGAGAAGCAAATGCTTTGGCAAGAGAGATTAGCTATGGAGATCTGAATTCTATTTATATGAATTGTGTTCAATTAAACGGTGGAATGAATACGGCAGCTTTGGGCGGCTTGGTAAAAGAAACATATATTGGAAAAGTCTGGTTGGAAGGGATTGACATTAATAGTAAAATAGATCCAACAGAATTAGTTGGGTTTAATTTGGTAGGAGGTGCTATTGCATCATTATCAGGTTATAACTCAAAACTAGAAGACTCTTATGTGTCAGGAAATATTATCATGGATAATAATGAGCAGGGTGGTGCTGTTGGTAAAATTAATGCTGCAGTTGTACGGAATGTAATCACCAATGTGGAAGCCAGATCTAATAAGCCTGCCACATGGCCAGAAAAGAGTGGATTTTTAGGTGCAGTAAGTACAAGGGGGACATATGGTACGAGATGGTATCTTGATCGTTGCATTTCTATTGGCAATGCGGGAGATAACTATAAGTTTTTAGGTAGGAATCTTACGGCAGTTACCACAGATAATGTGAACAAGTGCTATGAATATACAAAGGTTACAGGAAACAGCAATGTTTCTGATAACACAATCCAAAATGGTACTTTGTTAAAAATAGATAATATTCATGATGTCTCATTTTACAGAGATACGCTTAGCTTTAATGACGATACTGACGGTGCTGATACCCAAGCCTGGGATTTCAGTTCGGTTGAGACAAAAGGATACCCAACCTTAACTTGGCTCTTGACATATGATGGTTTAGAAGCTACTCTGGTAGATGAACCACTCCCAGAGGAAGGGGAAGAACTAGAAGATCAGGATGCTTCTAAAGAGATAGCAGAAGAGGAAGCAGCACCTGAGGAAGAAAATCCTCAGGAAGAACCAGAAACCATTCTTCCGGAGGAACAGCCGGTATTGCCGGAGCAGGAAGACAATCTGCCAGAAGGTACAGAGGAAAACCAGCCGGAAACAAACCAAGGCGAGGAATCTACTGCCCCTCCGGCAGAAAATACTCATGAAAATACACAGGAAGAGGAGAATATCACATGAGAGAACCATATGAGACACCAACCATAGAGATAATAGAATTTGACAGCGAAGAAGTGATTACCATGAGTAATAATGGGGGAGACAACAATTTTGATGTTGGGAATTCTGGTTGGGGAGAATAATCTCAAATAACAGGCAAAAACAATAAAGGCAACTGGTACATATGGCATATTGCCAGTATTTACCAGCTGCCTTTTTTAATTAGGAGGAATATGAAGAGAAATATAGGGAAATATGTTCTGCTTTTTATTTTGATATTATCATGTTTTTCTTTGTTGCTTGCTGGATATTTTAGTGACTGCAAAGATCAGAAAGAATTGTTGGTATTGCAAAAAAAGTATGAACAGAAGGATAAAGATATTAGAGAAATCAGAGACCAGCTTTCTCAAAAAAGAAATGAATGGCAGAATATAAAACCAAAAGCGTTTGTGATTCTGGCTTTTTCAGAAGAAAATCAACAGCTTATGGAATATATAAAACCAGAATTGGATAAAAGATGTTTTTATGGAACACTTGTAGTAAAAAATAATGGACATATTTCCAAAGAAGAAATAGAAGAATGGACAAACTCAGGGTGGGATATTGCTCTTGGCGGAGAAATAGGAAAAGAAAAAGAACAGGGAGAACGGTTTATAGAAGATTTTCAAAAACTGTCAGAAAAATGTAAAACCTATGTGGGACGTGCACCACAAGGATTTTTCTTTAATGGAGGTGATGCTTCTTATGGAAAGCAGATACTTTACCCTCTGATGGAGAAGTATTCATATTCAGTAGCTGTTATGTTTGCACAAAATGAAAACAGACTCAATTACAGTGTGAATCAGGAATACGGTGGGTTGAAAGAATGTCAGAATATTTCTCTTAGAAATGGATATGAGAAAATAAAACTGTTTTTGGAACAGGCAAAAGTGCAGAAGGTTCCAATGGTATTATCTGATTTTGGTGAGAAGAATCAGATGGAGATTTCACAGGAAGAACAGATAGAAGAATTTACGAAGATATTAGATTTGATTCAAGAAGCTTATAGAGAAGGAGACTTAAAGGTAGGGAGTATACAGGAGTATATAGACTATCTTTCAGAGGTTGAAGAAGAAAAGAAGAAGGCAAAAGAAGAATATCAAACCTACGAACAAGAAAATGAAGAAAAGAGAAAAGCAATTTATGATACATATGAATAAAATACAAGGAGGTACGCTATGGGTAAAATTAAATTAAAGGATGGATTTTTGCTTCGGCAAATAGCAGGAGAGAATGTGGTAGTTCCGGTGGATGAAGGAAGAGAAATTTTTCGTGGAATGATTCAACTAAATCCGATAGGAGCTTTTTTGTGGAAATTATGTTCAGAAGAAACAACGATAGAACAGATGACAGAATCATTGGCAGCACAATATGAGGTGGAAAAAGAAAAAGCAGAACGTGATGTGAAGAATTTTGTAGCCCAATTAAAACAAAAAGGGTTCGTGGAAGAGAGCTTTGAGGAGTAAAGAATGTTATATAAAATCGCAGAATGTATGACAGAATATCATCCAATTTATGCATATCTGAGAAATAAAATGAAGGGATATGTTTGGAGTGAAGAGGCAGAAAGGGACATTTCTCTGACTCTAACAGAGGATGTTTGTCACTTAAAACAGCAGCAACAGCCCCATCTGACATTGGGTGAGTGCGAGTATATTTATGCGGGTATGGAGTTTTATACAAAATTATTGCTTCATGAGGGTATGATGCTTCATGCATCTGCAGTTGCTATGGAAGAAAAATGTTATTTATTTTCTGCCCCAAGTGGAACAGGAAAGTCTACCCATACAAAACAGTGGAAGAAATTTTTTGGAGAAGAAAAGGCAGAAATCATTAATGATGATAAACCTGCACTTCGGAGAAGAGAAGATGGCTGGTATGCCTATGGAACACCTTTTAGCGGTAAGACAGACGAACAGCTAAACAGGAAAGTAAAGCTCCAGGGAATTTGTCTTCTGGAACGAGGAGAAAAAAATGAAATTCAGAAATTACTGCCAAAAGAGGCTATTTCCTTTCTGATGCAGCAAACATTGATTCCCCAGAGAATGGATTTGACGGAACAGCTTTTAAAATTAATGAATCAACTGCTATGTGAAATTCCTGTTTACAGAATGAAATGTAATATTTCTTCAGAAGCAGCAAAGATAGCTTATGAGGCGATGGTGGGAAAGAATGGAAAAAAATAAAATAGAAGATATATTAAGAACAAAAGGAAGAATTGTGACAACAGCAGAAGGAAACAGTATGCTTCCTTGTATACGGCCGCAAAAGGATGTTTTGATTTTAGAAGAACCAGATGAAATTTTTCCATTGGAGGTTATATTATTTCGGAGAAAAAACGGTGCTTATGTTCTGCATCGCATATTGGAAGTGAGGCAAAAGGAATATATTTTGTGCGGAGATTCCCAATACCAGAAAGAGTATGGCATTAAACGGGAACAGATTCTTGGTGTTTTGACTGGCTTCTATCGAGGAAATAAGTATATTGATTGTATGGAAAGCAAATGGTACAGATTCTATGTAAGGGTGTGGTGCAGTTCTTTGTTTTTACGGAAATGGGTGATACAATGTGCAAGAATCGTGAAGAAAATAAAAAGGAACCTTTAGCATGGGTTTGTAAATATATATGCAAATATTTGGGAAGATTGATTCTTCTTTCATTGACAAGTGCAGGTATGGTAGTGAGTTTTATTGCTCTTGCACTCATATCCAGTCGCATTTTGGATGAGGTTACAGGAAGTGGGAAAAATCAGTTGCTTTTTTATTGTATCCTTCTTACCAGTGTAGTTGTTTTGTTAGGGATTTTAAATATCTTGGGCAGTTATATACGTATATCGATATCAGGAAAACTGGATATGGATATGAAAGAAACGATTTTTCATGCACTGTTTCACAAGAAATATCAGGAGGTATGGCAGTATCATTCCGGGGAATTAATAAACCGATTTACCAGCGATGTGGATGTGGTAGTAGCTGGAATTACAGGGATTATTCCGCAGGTAGTGTCTATTGTAACAAGACTGATTTTTGGTATGGCAGTGTTACTATGGATTGATTCTTTTTTTGCACTTCTGATTCTTGGTATTGGGATTGTGGTCTGCTGTTTTGGACGTCTTTATAGCAGAAAATTTCAGTATATGCACAAAGATGTACAGGAAAAAAGTGGAAAAGTACGCTCGTTTATACAAGAGTGTATTGAGAATATAGTGGTAATTAAATCTTTTTCTAATGAAAATCTGATACAAGAAAAATTAAAGAATTATCAACAAGATTATTATTCTGCAAGAGTAAAGAGAAATACAGTTAGCAATATGGCAAATACCGGAGCCTATGTGGCATTTACAGCAGGTTATTACGGAGCATTAGCATGGGGAGCTTTCCATATTGCGGCAGGCACTATGACATTTGGTTCTCTTGCTGCATTTTTACAGATTATTAATCAGATGAGGACACCGTTTATGAATGTTTCCGGGCTGATTCCTCAGTATTATAGTATGCTTAGTTCTGCCCGCCGTTTGATGGAATTGGAAAATCTGGAGGATGAGGAAGGAAAAGAACTCAATGGTGATTTCATGGAAGTTTATAATCAGATGGAAGAAATTGTTTTTGATCAGGTCTGGGTTACCTATGAAGAAGAACCTGTATTGCAAGATTTTTCTGTCCGTATTCCTAAGAATGCTATGACTGCAATTATTGGTACTTCAGGAAAGGGGAAAAGTACCATGATGAAATTGCTTTTGAGCCTGATAGAAAGCGAAAAGGGAAAAGTATATTTTCAAATGCCGCATGAAAAGATTCCAATTAATGCAGGAACGAGAAGCTTATTTGCATATGTTCCGCAAGGGAACATGATATTTTCCGGTTCTATTGGAGAGAATATTGCCTTTGCACGGAAAGATGCAACAAAAGAAGAAATCATGAAGGCAGCAGAAATAGCATGTCTGAAAGAATTAATAGAACAGCTTCCCTATGGTTTGAAAACAGTTTTGAAAGAAAGGGGAAGCGGTTTATCAGAAGGTCAGATTCAGAGAATTGCCATTGCCAGAGCGGTATTCAGCGACGCACCCATTCTGCTGTTAGATGAATGTACGTCTGCATTAGACGAGGAAACAGAAAAACAAGTTTTAGAGAATCTTCAAAAACTAAAAACAAAAACCATTCTTTGTATTTCACATCGGCCTGCAATACCAGACGGATGTAATCAAGTGATACGTTTGAAAGACTAAAATTTAAAAGAACCGATATTTGCAAAATTCAGAAACGGATGCAGATATCGGTTCTTGACATTTTTTTATTCATGAGTATAATATCTTTTAAAATAGTTTTTAAAAGAACAGTTTTAAATAAAACAGTCAAAGGAGGAAGAGCATGGAGCATGAGAAAACATACGCAACAGAATGGCTGGTGAATTTCCGGTATATCATCAAAGGCCAGGATGCCCTGATCAAAGAAATATGTGATTCTTTTCAGCTTACAAGAATCGAAGGAACAATTCTAGTTTTTCTATACAATAATCCAGGAAGAGATACTGCCGGCGACATTGTGGAGCTCCGTATGCTGTCCAAGGGGAATGTCTCCCAGGCCGTAGAATCTCTGATACAGAAGTCACTGCTTGCCAGGAAACAAGATGCAGAGGATAGAAGGAAGATACATTTATCCTTGCTTCCTGCGACAGAACCCATTATTCAGGCTGTAGAAAAGAAACAGAAAGAATTCGGCTGTGAAATTTTCCGTGGATTTACGGAGGAAGAAATCCATTTGTTTCATGAGATGAACAGCCGGATTGCAGAAAACACATTACAGATCATGAAAAGGAGTGGACTACTAAAATGAGTAATGACAGAGATTTCCTTGGAAAAGAACCACTTGGCAAATTGTTACTGCGTCTTGCGGTTCCAACCGTAGCAGCACAGCTTATCAATATGCTTTATAATATTGTTGACCGTATTTACATTGGGCATATTCCAGAAGTAGGTGCACTGGCACTGACCGGGGTTGGAGTGTGTATGCCGCTGATTTTAATTGTATCCGCTTTTGCAGCACTGGTTGGAAATGGTGGTGCACCGAGGGCATCCATTGCACTTGGTAAGGGGGAAAAAGACGAGGCAGAGAAAATTCTTGGCACCTGTTTTTCCATGCAGATTTTGATTTCCCTGGTTCTTACTGCAGTTTTGCTGCTTTGGAACAGAAATTTTCTTCTGGCTTTTGGAGCCAGTGAAAATACCATAGAATACGGTGTCAGCTATATGAACATCTATTCTGTTGGTACGATTTTTGTGCAGCTTACCCTGGGAATGAATTTCTTCATTACCGCACAGGGATTTGCGAAAACAGGTATGCTTTCTGTGCTGATTGGTGCAATTTCAAATATTGTATTAGACCCGGTTTTGATTTTTGGATTCCACATGGGAGTAAAGGGTGCTGCACTTGCTACCATTATTTCACAAGGATTATCCTGCATCTGGGTACTTTCCTTCCTGTTTGGAAAGAAAACAACTTTAAGAATCCGGCGGGAAAATATGAAATTGAAACGAGAACGGGTATTGCCGACCCTGGCACTTGGTTCTTCTGTTTTTGTCATGCAGTCCAGTGAAAGTATTATTGCCATCTGCTTTAACGCTTCTTTGTTGAAGTATGGTGGGGATATTGCTGTTGGAGCGATGACCATCCTTACCAGCGTCATGCAGTTTGCCATGCTTCCGTTGCAGGGGCTTGGACAGGGTGCACAGCCAATCATCAGTTATAATTATGGTGCTGGAAAAAAAGACCGTGTCAAAGGTGCTTTCAAGCTGCTTTTAAAATCAAGTATGCTCTATGCAGCCCTTCTTTGGATTGCAGTGATGCTGTTTCCACAACTTTTTGCAGGAATGTTTACCTCAGATCCGGCCCTTCTTGCTTTTACAAAAACAGCGTTGCGGATTTATCTGGCAGCAATGTTTATCTTCGGAATTCAGATGGCATGCCAGCTTACGTTTATGTCCCTTGGAAATGCAAAAGCATCTATTGTGGTAGCGGTTATGCGTAAATTTATACTTTTGATTCCGCTGATTTTCATTATGCCGGCAATATTGAAAACAAATCAGACCATGGCTGTTTATCTGGCAGAACCTATTGCAGATATACTGGCTGTGTGCTTCACAATCGTGTTATTTAGGCGGGAGTTTAAAAAGGCTTTAAGTAAAATATAAAAATGCAAAGAAAAAGACAGGTACCGTAGAATATAGCGGTAACCCGTCTTTTTTACTTAGCGTTCCATCATGCTGATAGATTCGATTCCAACACTTCCTCCACGCACCACTTCAATGGTCTTAAACTCTTCTTTGAAGAGTTTGATAACAGCATCGTTTTTGGTGGCAGTCTGTACAAACTCAAGAAGAAGGCTGTCTTTTCCGTAGTCGATGACCCTGGCTTTGAAGGTTTCTGCAATCTGAAATACTTCTACCTTGTCAGCAGCAGAGCAGTTCATGACTTTCACATAAAGAATTTCTTTCATGCGGACAAAAATATCTGTGAAATCAATGACTTTGATCACTTCTACCATACGGTTTAACTGCTTTTTAATCTGCTCAAAGGTTTCGTCATCACTGACCGTTGCGATGGTCATTCTGGAAACCGTAGGGTCTTCGGTGGTGCCTACGGTAAGACTGTCCAGGTTGTAGCATTTTCCGGAGAAAAGCCCGGAAATCTTAGAAAGAACACCAACCTGATTTTCTACATACAGTGAAATCCATCTTTTTTTCATTCCTTTTTCCATGTCTGGTTCCTCCTAACAATCCATAATCATATCTTCCAAGGTTCCGCCCGGTTTAATCATCGGATAGACCATTTCTTCCGGGTCAATGATAAATTCAATGATGGTAGGGGTCTTGGTATTTTTCTTTGCTTCTTCAAAGGCAGCAGCGATTTCTTCTTTTTTAGTAACCCGGATGCCTTTTGCTCCGTAGCTCTCTGCCAGTTTTACAAAATCAGGAGTATATTCCGGGAACTCGGCACCTTCGGTACGGCGGGAAAGAGCACCTGCTTTTAAGTTTGTCATGCTGTAACGTTTTCCATAAAACAGTTTTTGCCACTGGCGGACCATACCAAGATACTCATTATTGAAAATACAGGCAATGATTGGCAGTTCCTCTAATACAGCAGTGGCCATTTCCTGAATGTTCATCTGCATGCCGCCGTCTCCGGAGATTGAAATAACAGGTACATCAGGATTTCCAATCTTGGCACCGATTGCACCTGGGAGTCCGTATCCCATGGTTCCCAGGCCACCAGACATAACAAGACGTTTCTTTTCTGTGATATCGGCATATTGGGAAACCAGCATCTGATGCTGTCCTACATCTGTCACCAGAATGGATTCCTCAAACTGGCGGTTTATTTCTGAGATAATATCCAGAGGGCTCATGAGCTGGCGGTTTTTCATGGTCAGAGGATGTTCTTCCTGCCAGCCTTGGATTTCTTCCCGCCATTTCTGGGTGTTTTGTGTTTCTACATATTCATCCATCTTCGTAAGAGCTTCTTTTGCATCGGCTACAATGGGGATATCAACATGGATATTTCTGGAAATTGAGGCTGTATCAATATCTATGTGGATAATCTGTGCGTTTGGTGCAAAGGCATGGAGTTTCCCTGTGATGCGGTCATTAAACCGTGTTCCAATGGAGAATAAGACATCACAGTTGCTTACAGCCATGTTGGCAGCATAGGCTCCGTGCATGCCAAGATTGCCGATAAAGTAAGGATTTTTTGTAGAAATGGCACCACGCCCCATAACAGTTGTCACAACAGGAATCTGAGTTTTTTCTACTACTTCTGTAAAAATTTCATTGGCCCGTGCAATATTTACACCGCCACCTGCCAGAAACAGAGGTTTTTTGGCTTTCTGTAGTATTTTTAAGGCACGTTTTAACTGTCCGATATGAACACTTGTGTTTGGCTTGTATCCACGGATATTCACAGATGTTGGATATTCAGGGCTTCCAAGTTCTGCCATAACATCTTTCGGAAGGTCAATAAGAACAGGGCCAGGCCGTCCTGTCCTGGCAATGTAAAAGGCTTCTTTGATGATGCGGCCTAAATCTTCACGGTTCCGGACTGTAATGCCGTATTTGGTGATGCTTCTGGTGATGCCTACGATATCTACTTCCTGGAAGGCATCATTTCCAATGAGATGTCTGGCAACCTGTCCGGTAAAGCATACCAGAGGAACACTGTCATAGTTTGCAGTGGCAAGCCCGGTTACAAGGTTTGTTGCCCCGGGACCGCTGGTTACCAGACAGACACCAACCTTTCCTGTGGTTCTTGCGTAGGCATCTGCTTCATGAACAAGAGCCTGTTCATGCCTTGGCAGTACAATATCAATGCCGCTTTGTTTGTATAATTCATCGCTGATGTCAATGGTGCATGCTCCCGGATAGCCGAAGAGTACTTCTACACCTTCTTCTTTTAATGCTTTTACCAATAATTTGTTTCCGGATATTTGTTTCATATGCACGTTACCCTCCTTGCGGTTTTTTGTAGCAAAAACGCCCCAAGCCAGAATGCTTAGGGCGAAGATATCTTTTTATACTTCTCCTGTCACAGTGTTTTATCACTATATTTTGTTAAAGTTATTTGTATTATAGTGGTTGGACTTGTTATTTGTCAACTATTTTTCTGTACAAAAAATCGGAAAAATAGGTAAATTTATACAAAAGGAAATATAGAAAAAAGCTATGGGAGATATAACAAATAGATATATGATTTTTCTCTTTAAAGTATTGACGAACCAAAGAAAAAGAGTTAAAATTTAATAAATTAATTATAAAAATTCGGTGAAGAGAAAAAGTAGGAAGTTCTGGAATTTCAGAGAGCTGGCGGCTGGTGAAACGCAGTATTCCGGGATTTTGCGAATATCGTCTCAGAGAAGTAAGGCTGAACAGGAGAGGAAATTTCCAAGTAAGCATTACCGTCTGTTCCACGTTACAGGAAACACATATGAATGTATGTTGAAAGAGTCCCGGGAGGTGACTGCCGGGGAATGCAGGGTGGTATCGCGGATTTGTCCGTCCCTCACAGCGAAATGCTGTGGGGGATTTTTTTATCCAATTAAGAACCTTTGCCGAAGAAAGAAGGAGGAACCTAATCATGAAGTTTTACAAGAAAGTCATGGACATCATAGCGGGACTGGAAAAATGGACCTTAGTGCTGTCAACCTTGTTGATTCTTGTCCTTACCGTCGGAAATGTATTGTCCAGAAAGGTGCTGCACCGCTCCTGGTCTTTTACAGAAGAACTTGTGGTGGCTGTGTTTGTATTGATCACTCTGGTGGCTGCCGCTCTTGCATGCCGGGAGGGTGAGCTGGTGAGCCTGCCTCTTTTGACAGACCGCCTGCCTGAAAAGACCAGAAAGCCCATTGCAGTGCTCATTACTGTTTTGGCAGTGATATTCACAGCCATTTTGTTTAAGTATGGTATGGATAAGGTGCTCACCCAGCTGGAAAATGGAAAAAGAACCTTTGTGCTTAACTGGCCGGAATGGATTTTTTGGTCCTTCGTACCCATAGGAGCAGGCTGTATGGTATTGCATTTTATCGAATATTGTGTGGATGTATGCACAGATTTCAAATACGCTAAGAAAAAGGAGGAGGCATAGAAAATGGTCAGTGCAGTATTATTTTTATCCTTTTTTGTATTTTTGATTTTAAATGTACCGATTGCCATTTGTCTGGGACTGTCTTCCGTGTGTGCAATCTTGTATTCCGGAACTTCTCTTACCATTGTGGCAACCAATATGTATTCCGGTATCAGTAAATTTCTTCTTCTGGCAATTCCATTTTTTGTATTGTCAGGAAATATTATGGCAAAAGCCGGAATTTCCAAGAGACTGATTAAGTTTGTAAATACCTGTGTAGGACACAGAAGAGGCGGAATTGCCATTGTATGTGTTATTGTTGCATGCTTTTTTGGTGCAATCTCCGGATCCGGCCCTGCTACGGTGGCAGCTCTTGGAGCAGTCCTGATTCCGGCAATGGTGGAGGAAGGTGGATTTTCAGCACCTTTTTCAACGGCTCTCATGGCGACCTCCAGTTCCATTGCCATTGTCATACCGCCAAGTATTGCATTCGTGGTATATGCCTCCATTACAGGAGTTTCCATTGCAGATATGTTTGCAGGTGGAATTATCCCCGGAATTTTAATGGGGCTTGCACTTGTGCTTGTAGTTATGATTGAAGTGCGGAAAAAAGGAATCCAGCCAACCATGGAAAAGGCAACCTGGGGGGAACGGATGAAAGCCTTTGGGGATGCTTTCTGGGGATTTTTGATGCCTGTTATTATCCTTGGGGGTATTTATGGAGGAATTTTCACTCCTACAGAAGCTGCCGCAGTGTCTGTGGTATATGGGCTTTTTGTTGGTATGGTAATTTATCGTGAAGTAAAATGGAGAGACCTGGTGGACATCTTTGTGGATTCTGCAAAGACTACAGGTGGAATTATGTTGATTGTGGCTTGTGCGTCTTTGTTTTCTTATGTATGTACCAAGTTTGGTATTTCCACAGCAGCTTCGAATCTGTTGTCTGCACTTGCGCATAATCAGTTTACGTTCCTTTTAATTGTAAATGTGATTTTCCTCATTGCGGGATGCTTTATTGATGCGAACTCAGCCATGTATATTTTTATTCCAATCATGCTGCCGGTGTGCAAGGCTATGGGATATGACCTGGTGGCATTTGGTATCATGGCGACCGTAAACCTGGCAATCGGACAGGTAACTCCGCCGGTAGGGGTGAACCTGTTTGTGGCAATCAGTATCAAAATCAAAAAGGGTCTGGAAGTGACGTTACAGCAGATTTCAAAGGCGGTTATTCCTATGATTGCAGCGTCTGTGGCCGTGCTTTTGCTGATTACTTATGTACCTAAGATTTCTACCTGCCTGCCGGAAGTTTTTGCAGGAAAATCTTACACAGGAAAAGTGTCCAAAGGAAGTGCAGAAGGTGAAGAACACCAGGAAGAAAATCCTTCTTTTGATGAAATTAGAGATTACAGTGACCTGGGATGGGAAGAACAGACCTGGAACTTCACCTGTTCTACTACAGAGAACAGTACCTGGGCACAGGCAGGGGAACAGTTTGGAAAGCTCATGGAAAAAGCCACAGGCGGCAAGGTTCATGTAGAAGTCTATGCAGCAGATCAGCTTACCAATGGAAACCAGTCAGAGGGTATTCAGGCGTTGATGGAAGGAGACCCGGTGCAGATTTCCATGCATTCTAACCTGATTTATTCTGCCTTTGATCCAAGATTTAATGTGGTTTCCATGCCGTTTAATTTTGAATCCGTAGAAGATGCAGATGAAAAGCTGGATGGAAAAGCAGGAGATATGCTGAAAGACATTCTGGAAGAGTACGGGCTTCACTGTATGGGAATTGCGGAGAACGGATTCCGCCAGCTTACCAATTCCCAGAGGGCTGTTACAAGTGTGGAAGACATGAAGAATCTGAAAGTCCGTGTAGCAGGTTCCAATTTGTTAATGGAATGTTATAAACGCTGGGGAGCAGATGCCACCAATATGAACTGGTCTGAAACCTACACCGCATTGCAGCAGGGAACCGTGGATGGTCAGGAAAATCCATTGCCAGCCATTGATGCGGCCAGTGTGCAGGAGGTACAGAAATATTGTTCTATGTGGAATTCTATTTATGACTGTCTGTTTTTCTGTATCAATCAGGATGTCTATGACGCACTGACACCAGAGCAGCAGGAAGTGGTGGATGAGATCGGACAGAAGGCGGTGCAGTATGAAAGAGAAATCAACCGTGCCGGAGACGATGAAATCAAAGAAAGATGGAACACAGAGGATGGTGTGACCATTACAGAAACAGAGGATATCAATGTAGATTCCTTCAAAGATGCAGTACAGGGAGTAGAAGCTTGGTTCGTGGAGGAACTGAAAAAACAAGGTTATGAGGATGCACAGGAACTGGTAGATTCTCTAAAATAAGGAAACTAAGAAAATAATGAATACATAAAAAGTCTTTTGGCACGAATTTTCATAAAAAGGTGTCAAAAGGCTTTTTTTCAAGTATAATAAAAACAGCATATACAGCATGAGAGAAGAAAGAAGAGGTGATTTTTATGCAAAATTATTCAGGAGAAATTGATTTACAGTATCATTTGCAGCTTCGTCCGGGAGATGTAGGCCGTTATGTGATTCTGCCGGGAGACCCTAAACGATGTGCAAAGATTGCAGAACATTTTGAACAGCCAAGGCTTATGGCTGACAGCAGGGAATACGTCACCTACACAGGGTATCTTGACGGGGAAAAGGTCAGCGTCACTTCCACAGGAATCGGTGGTCCGTCTGCATCCATTGCCATGGAAGAACTGGTCCGGTGCGGTGCGGATACGTTTATCAGGGTAGGAACCTGTGGCGGTATCGATATAGAGGTAAAAGGCGGGGATATCGTCATAGCAACCGGGGCTATCCGTGCAGAAGGAACCAGCAAAGAATACGCACCCATTGAATTCCCGGCAGTGGCAGATCTGGATGTGACCAATGCTCTGGTGGAAGCCGCAAAAGCGTGCGGGTATTCTTACCATACAGGAATTGTACAATGTAAAGATGCTTTTTACGGGCAGCATGAACCGGAAACAAAACCAGTAAGCTATGAGCTGCTGAACAAGTGGGAGGCATGGAAACGTCTTGGATGTAAGGCTTCCGAGATGGAATCAGCAGCATTATTCGTAGTTGCATCTTATCTAAAAGTCCGGGCAGGCTCTGATTTTCTTGTGATCGGAAATCAGGAGAGGGACAGAGCAGGACTGGAAAATCCGATTGTACATGAGACGGAGGCAGCTATTGGGGTAGCTGTGGAGGCACTGAAAATTCTGATCAGAAAGGACAGAGAGGGAAGATGACAGAGGAGATGAAACAGGAACTGGTGGCAAAGGCTCTGGAGGCAAGAGCCTATTCCTATGCACCGTATTCGGACTTCCGGGTGGGAGCAGCGCTTCTTTGCAGAAACGGAGACATTGTTACTGGTTGTAATATTGAAAATGCTGCGTATGGACCGACCAATTGTGCAGAGCGCACGGCTGTGTTTAAGGCTGTTTCGGAAGGAATTCAGGAGTTTGACGCCATTGCCATTGCCGGAGGGCCGGGACTGGAACCTCCCAGGGAGATTGCAGCACCTTGCGGAGTCTGCCGTCAGGTTTTGAGAGAATTTTGCGAGCCGGAGACTTTTCTGGTATTACTGGGAAAGGGAGATGGAAGCTGGCAGGAATATACCCTGGAGGAATTGCTTCCATTGGGGTTTTCTGGTAAAAACTTAGAGAAGTAAGGGAGAAGAATTGTGAAATTTTATAGTCATAAATATATACTAGAGAATGAGGTTTCCGTCAATCCAATGGCAGAGATTGACGGGTTTCAAGTGCGGCCCGGCATGTTTGATGTAAATGGTGCGACTGCACTGCCGAATGGAGTCAGTTTTACGGTTCATACTCACAATGGAACATCCTGCGAGCTTTTGCTGTTTCACAGAGGCGAGGAAGAACCTTATGCAGTGCTGCCTTTCCCGGAGGCATATAAGATTGGGGATGTGTACTCCATGATTGTTTATGATCTCAATGTGGAAGATTTTGAATATGCATACCGCATTGATGGGCCGAACAAACCAAAGAAGGGATTGCTTTTTGATAAAAATAACGTGCTTTTAGATCCATACGCCAGAGTGGTTGCAGGCCAGAGAATCTGGGGTGAGCGGAAACAAGGTGCCTATCATGCCAGAGTATTAAAAGATATCTTCGACTGGGGGGAAAGAAAACAATCCCATAAAGACTTGTGTGATCTGGTCATCTATGAGCTCCACGTAAGAGGGTTTACCCAGCATCCGTCTTCGAAGGTAAAGCATAGAGGAACCTTTGAAGGGCTGCGGGAGAAAATCCCGTATTTAAAGGAGTTGGGGGTCAATGCAGTAGAGCTGATGCCGATTTTTGAATTTGATGAGACCATGAATGCCAGGGAAGTCAATGGGCAGAAGCTTCTGGAATACTGGGGTTATAATACCGTTAGTTTCTTTGCACCGAATACCAGTTATATTGCACAGGATGAGTATAATCAGGAAGGAACAGAGTTAAAGGAACTGATCAAAGAGCTTCATGAAAATCACATTGAAGTGATTCTGGATGTTGTGTTTAATCACACAGCAGAAGGAAATGAGAAGGGGCCTGTATTCTGCTTTAAAGGAATGGATAACAACCTGTATTATATGCTCACTCCAGATGGAAATTACTATAATTTCAGCGGATGCGGCAATACTTTGAACTGTAATCATCCCATTGTAAGACAGATGATCCTGGAATGTCTCCGCTATTGGACTGTGAGTTACCGGGTGGATGGTTTCCGCTTTGATCTTGCAAGTATTTTGGGAAGAAATGCCAATGGTTCCCCGATGAACAATCCGCCGCTTTTGGAAAGTTTGGCCAATGACCCAGTGTTAAGCAATGTAAAACTTATTGCAGAAGCCTGGGATGCAGGCGGCCTGTACCAGGTCGGCAGTTTTCCTGCAGGAAGACGGTGGGCAGAATGGAATGGAAAATACAGGGATACCATGAGAGGATATCTCAAAGGAGAAAACTGGGAAGCCTGGAATGCGGCCTGGAGGATTTGTGGCTCCGGTGATATGTATGGAGGGCTGACGGTGAATGATAATAGAGACTATGTCGGCTATAATTCTTCCATTAATTTCTTTACCTGCCATGATGGTTTTACCCTGTATGACTTATATTCATATAATGACAAGCACAATGAAAATAATGGCTGGAATAACACAGACGGGGCAAATGATAACAGGAGCTGGAACTGTGGGGCAGAGGGGGATACCAGTGATCCAGAAGTTTTGAAACTCCGTTATCGGATGATCCGCAATGCCTGTGCTCTTTTGATGTGCAGCAGGGGAACACCTATGTTTCTGGCCGGAGACGAATTTGGTAACACCCAGTATGGAAATAATAATTCTTACTGTCAGGATAATGAGATTTCATGGCTTGACTGGACATGCCTGGAAAAAAACAGAGATTTATTCGAGTTTTTCAAATTTATGATTGCATACAGACACAAGCATGCTGTCATCAGAAAGAAACTTCCAAATGCTGTTTGTGGGATGGAGCCGATTCATGCCCACGATGTGCGGGCAGAGAACACCAACCTCCCGGATGGAACCAGAACCTTTGCGGTCAGCTTTGCCGGTTATGATAAGAAAAAAGGGGAAGATGACCTGGTGTATATTTCACTGAATACTTACTGGGAGGATGTGGAGATTACCTTGCCGGATCTTCACAAGAGAGGTTCCTGGTATTTAAGTGTGAATACTTATGGAGACGGGGAAGGAAGATATTGTTATCCGGAAGGACAAGAAATAAGAATTGATGGTTCTTTTGTCATGCGTCCAAGATCAGTGGCAGTATTTACAGGAAAGACGTTCTAAAAGTATATAAGACTGCCCCATCAGGCAGATATCTTAAAAAGATATGCGTGATGGGGCAGTCTTGTTTTATGAAAAAAGAGCTTTAAGCGTCAGGATTCCATTCTCTGTAGGCTTCGGCCAGAAGCTTCACCAGAAATTCTTTCGAAAACTGGCTGGTATCTACACAGAAATTATAGTTTTCCGGGTCATTCCATTTTTCGTCAGTAAAGAACTCATAATAGGCTTTTCTTGATTTGTCGGTCTTACGAATCAGGGCTCTGGCACTGCGGTCTTCTCTTCCGAGGCGTTCCATGACCCGCTGTACACGGTATTCATATGGTGCATAAACAAAGAGACTGAGGCATTTGCCACGAAGAAGATAATTTGCACATCTTCCAACAATGATGCAGTCTTCTTTTTGAGCCAGATCTTCAATAATTTTCGACTGGGTCTCAAACAGGACATCATTCATAGGATGAAAATGATATTGGGGCTGCATCTGCATCTGATCTTTAATGGGAAGACGCCACTGGCTGGCTTTTTTTTCATCTACTTTTAATAACTCTTCATAAGGGATATCATTCTCTTCACTTGCAAGACGGATGAGTTCCTGGTCATAAAAATGGATTCCAAGTTCTTCGGCAAGTGCTTTTCCAAGAAGCCTTCCGCCGCTTCCATACATACGGTTAATTGTGATAATACGATGAGCCATACAAAAACCTCCTTACATACAATAAGATACGAACCTTTTTTGCTGAATTTATTATAACATAAATATTCCGAAAATTCTACAAATATAAAGAAAATGAAGAAATATTTTCGAAGATATATAAAAGAGATGCACAGGAATAAGAGAAGGAGCATGGGACTTGCAAAGACAGGAATAATTTTCGTGGGATTCTATTTTCATAAGGTTGCATTTTCCACACAGATATATTATATTAAAAGTTGTAGTTTTAAAAGGACGACAGATTGTGTTAACGTATTAAAATAAGGAGAATGAAAAATGGAGAACACAAATCGTAAAAAAAAGATGAGCCCGGCTAAACGAAGACGGAAACGTATCAATAAAGCCTTTCGTATTGCCGGAGAAATTCTGGTTGGAATTCAAATTCTTGTGACTCTTGTTTTTATTGCATTTATATGGAGACTGGGAATGATTCCTACGAAGCTGGTGGCAGGACTGGCTGCTATTTTGCTGGTGTTTGCAGCACTGCTCTTTACTATGCAGGTGATTACAAGAGGAAAAGCAGTGGTCAGTAAACTGGTAAGTATTCTGATGTCGGCAGTTCTTGTCTTTGGTTCCGTGTATTTGTTCAGAACCCATAATGCAGTAGCAGATATCAGTGGTGATTCCCTTGGAAAACAGGTAGACAGTGTTCTGGTAGTTGTATTACAGGATGACCCGGCAGAAAAAGTTCAGGATACCGCAGACTATATTTATGGTGTGCAGCATAGTGCTGTGGAAGACGAAATTCACCATGCCATGAAAAAAGTAAATGAGGATGCCGGTGCAGAAGTTATGACTGCTGAGTATAATACTCTTAATGAACAGGCAGCAGCTCTTCTGGACGGTAGTGTCCAGGCAATTATATATAATGAAGGATACGGCGGAATTCTGGATGAAGTGTATGAAGGCTTCAGTAGCAAGACAAAGATTATCGGCCAGTATAGTATCGAAAGCGAGCCCACAGAGGAGGAAACGGTACTTGCAGGTGCAGCGGCTGAGGTAGATGTAAAAGACGAAACCTTTAGTATGTATATCAGCGGAATTGATGTATATGGCCCGGTTTCTTCTAAGAGCAGAAGTGACGTAAATATTATTGCTACAGTAAATCCTGCTACGAAACAGATTCTCCTTACCAACACCCCGAGAGACTACTATGTTCCGATTCCGGGAATTACAGGAGAAGGCAAGGATAAGCTGACCCACGCAGGAATCTACGGTGTGGATAAGTCAATGGCTACTCTTGGACAGTTATATGGAATCGAGATTCCATTCTACGCAAGAGTAAACTTTACCTCTCTAATCACCATGGTAGATTTGATGGGAGGCATTGATGTAAATTCAGATTATGCATTTACAACTAGTGGTGCCGGTGGTGCTGTTATGTCTGTGCAGCAGGGATTGAATCACTTTAACGGTAAACAGGCCCTTGCTTTTGCAAGAGAACGTTATAATGTTCCAGGCGGGGATAACCAGAGAGGAAAAGACCAGATGGCGGTTATCCAGGCTATGTTCAAGAAAATGATTACACCGGAAATGCTGATGAAAGCACCAACATTAATCTCAGAAATCAGTGACAGCGTAGAAACAAATATGTCTATGGATCAGATTCAAAACCTGATTCAGAGCCAGTTAAGTACAGGTGGAAACTGGACTATTAAATCTGTAGCAGCAGAAGGAACTGGTGACAGCCAGTATTGCTATTCCATGCCGGGAACTGCTTTATATGTTATGCAGCCGAACATGGAATCTGTAGAAAATGTAAAAGCTCTGATGCAGATGGTAAAAGATGGAGAACAGCTTCCAGAATAATTTAAGATTAAGTATTGGCATATCGGTAAATAAGTGATATGATAGAAAAACAGAAAAAACGGTTCTGGCGTATGCCAGGAACGATATTATGATAGAGGCGCAGGTTTCAAGAGTATAACACTGCACAAGGCAGGGCAGCCGCAGTGTTAGAAAGGGGAAACTGCCGAAGAAGTGAGATCCGCCCGGGATGTTGCTTCTGGGATGTTGCAGAATATGCAGCAGACTGTCACGGAATCGTGGAGCGCTATCAGCATTGGTCATAATGAATTTTGTATGAGAAAACCATGAATGCGTTCCCGAAGGGGGATATCGTTCATGGTTTTTCTGTGTTTTGAAAGGTAAAAAAGAAAGAGAGGAAATGATTATGACACACAAGAAAAGAAAAATCTGGGTGGGAATCGTTACAGCGCTGGTGATGACAGCCTTATTTGCAGTAACTGTTTTTGCCGGGGAGGGGGATGCACCAAAGCCACAAATGTATGCAACATTCTGGGCTTTAGTACCTCCGGTGATTGCCATTGGGCTTGCCCTGATTACAAAAGAAGTATATAGTTCTTTGTTTGTAGGTATTTTAGTGGGGGCACTGTTTGCATCAGATTTCCAGTTTGAGAGAACGGTACTGAACATCCTGGAAGGCGGATTTATTGGCGTTTTGTCCGATTCTTATAACGTGGGAATTTTAATTTTCCTGGTAATTCTGGGAGCAATGGTATGTATGATGAATGCGGCAGGTGGCTCGGCAGCTTTTGGACGCTGGGCAAGTGTTCATATTAAGACAAGAGTGGGAGCTCAGATTTCTACGATTATTTTAGGTATGCTGATTTTTGTGGATGACTATTTTAACTGCCTTACAGTAGGAAGTGTTATGCGCCCAATCACAGACAAGCATAATGTTTCAAAGGCAAAATTTGCGTATTTAATTGATGCCACAGCAGCACCAATCTGTATCATTGCACCAATTTCGTCCTGGGCGGCCGCAGTTAGTGGTTTTGTAGAGGGAGAAGATGGACTGGCTATTTTTATCAAAGCGATTCCGTATAACTTTTATGCGTTGCTGACAATCATTATGATGTTTGGCCTGGTCCTTATGAAAGTAGATTTTGGACCAATGGCAGTCCATGAGGCTAATGCATTGAAAGGTGATATTTATACAAGCGGTCAGCGTGTAGATGCCGGAGAATCTGTAAAACCGAATCCAAAGGGAAAAGTGATTGACCTGGTGGTTCCGATTATCATTCTGATTATCTGCTGTATTACTGGTATGATCTACACAGGCGGATTTTTCAGCGGTACTGATTTTGTTACTGCATTTTCTAAGAGTGATGCGTCTCTTGCGTTATCCATCGGAAGTGTCTTTGCACTGCTTCTTACGGTTGTGTTTTATGTATGCAGAAGAGTACTTTCTTTCAGGGGATGTATGGAATGTATTCCAGAAGGATTCAAGGCAATGGTTCCTGCAATCATGATTCTTACCTTTGCATGGACCTTAAAGGTTATGACCGACAGTCTGGGAGCAGATGTGTTCGTGGCAACAGCTATGAAGTCTGCTGCGGGCGGACTGATGAACCTGCTTCCTGCAATTATCTTCCTGGTAGGATGTTTCCTGGCATTTGCTACAGGAACTTCATGGGGAACTTTTGGTATCTTGATTCCAATCGTAGTTGCAGTCTTTGAAAAGATGAATCCAGAGCTGATGATTATCTCTATTTCAGCATGTATGGCAGGTGCGGTATGTGGAGATCACTGTTCACCGATTTCAGATACTACCATCATGGCTTCAGCAGGAGCACAGTGTAATCATGTGAACCATGTATCTACACAGCTTCCCTATGCGATTACTGTTGCAGCGGTAAGTTTCGTAACCTATATTGTGGCTGGATTTGTACAGCGTGCATGGATTGCACTTCCTGTTGGAATCGTGCTTATGCTGGCTACCTTAGTGGTTATCAAAAAAATACATGGAAATAAAAAAGTAAAATAAAAAGAAAACCGTGGAAACAGCGGGTGGAAGATTGATATTCCCCTGCTGTTTTTGCGGTTTTTTTATGAGCATAAATTAAGAACGCAGATAGGTACGCATGTTCTTCAAAGCATGTTTTTCTAACCGGCTTACCTGAGCCTGGGAAATACCGATTTCCTGGGCAACCTCCATCTGGGTGCACCCTTCATAGAAACGCATCTCTACAATTCGCCGTTCCCGTTTGTCTAAACGTTTCAAGGCTTCCTTTAGAGAAAGGTCTTCAATCCAGTTCTCTTCTTTGTTCTTTTTGTCACTAATCTGATCCATGACATAGAGTGTATCTCCTCCCTCTGTGTAAACTGGCTCATACAGGCTTACCGGGCTTTGGATTGCATCAAGTGCATAGACGATTTCTTCTTTTTCAATGCCGGTCTCTTCGGCAATTTCATTAAGGGTAGGCTCTTTTAAATGGGTTTTCATATAGTTTTCCCTGGCATAGATTGCCTTGTAGGCAGTATCTCTTAATGAACGGCTTACACGGATAGAATTGTTGTCCCTCAGATAACGCCTGATTTCTCCGATGATCATAGGAACAGCATAAGTAGAGAATTTGACATTCAACGTAGTATCAAAATTATCAATGGCTTTCATAAGCCCGACACAGCCGATTTGAAACAGGTCATCTGCATTTTCATTACTGTTAGAAAAACGTTTGATAACACTAAGTACCAGACGGAGATTTCCCTTGATATATTGCTCTCTTGCCTGGGAATCTCCTTGTTTGATGCGTTCAAATAATAAATCTTTTTCTTCATTGGTAAGTACAGGAAGATGTGAGGTGTTCACACCACAGATTTCAACTTTATTAAGTGCCATAGCAAGAATCCTCCAATCGTGTTCTACTAAGAATGATTCTCACCACAGGGAAACAATATACTGAAAACAGGTAAATTTAATAAAGTTTTAGACCTTGACAGAAAAATACAGAATTTTTAGAGAATTTATGGTAAAATAGCAGAAAGAACTAGTTGTGTGAATGGAAACAGAAGAATGGGAGTGAGAACATGAGGTATAAAAGAATTTTTACTATTGTATTAGATTCTCTTGGAATCGGAGCCATGAAAGACTCACCGGACTATGGTGACGTAGGAGTGGATACTCTTGGACATATTGCAGAGAAAACAGAGAATTTACAAATTCCTAACCTGCAGAGGCTTGGAATAGCCAATTTGAAAAAACTTCATGGAATAGAGCCTGTGGAGGAGCCACTTGGCTGCTATATGCGTCTGGAAGAAAGAAGCTGTGGGAAAGATACGATGACAGGTCATTGGGAGATGATGGGGCTACGTGTGACAAAGCCTTTTAAGACTTTCACAGAGACTGGGTTTCCTAAAGAGCTGATAGATGAATTGGAAAAGCGGACAGGAAAATCAATCATTGGAAATAAAAGTGCCAGTGGAACAGAAATCCTGGAAGAATTAGGGGAAGAAGAAATACAAAAGGGAAAATTGATTGTTTATACATCAGCGGATTCCGTGTTGCAGATTTGTGGAAACGAAGAGACCATGGGAGTGGAAACACTGTATCATTACTGCGAGATTGCCAGAGAGCTTACCATGCGTGATGAGTGGAAAGTGGGAAGAATCATTGCTAGGCCTTACACGGGAAAAAAGAAAGGAGAATTCAGACGTACAGCCAACAGGCATGATTATGCATTAAAGCCTTACGGAAAAACTGCACTGGACAGTCTAAAAGAGGCCGGGCTGGATGTAATTTCTGTAGGCAAGATTTATGATATTTTTGATGGTCAGGGGCTGACGGAATCGAACAAGTCAAAAAGTTCGGTACATGGAATGGAGCAGACTATAGAAATTGCGTCAAGAGACTTTACAGGACTCTGTTTTACCAATTTGGTTGATTTTGATGCATTGTGGGGACACAGGAGAGATGTTGCCGGATATGCCTGTGAACTGGAAAAATTTGACGTACTTCTGGGACAATTCCTGAACGTACTAAAAGAAGATGATTTGCTGATTCTTACTGCCGACCATGGAAATGACCCAACCTATACAGGTACAGACCATACCAGAGAGCAAGTGCTTTTCCTGGCATATTCACCATCTATGAAACAAGGAAAAGATTTGGGTGTCAGTGATACCTTCGCAGTCATTGGTGCCACCATTGCAGATAATTTTGGTGTACCTATGCCGGAAGGAACCATAGGGACTTCTCTGTTGAGAAAATTATAGATGGAGAAATACGGCTGGAAAATAACATGCGATTCTCCATTTTCTAGCCGTATTTTGTTGTAAAACAAAAGAATTGTAAGAAAAAAATATTTTTTTCAAAAAAGTGTTGACAATTGGTGGTAAACCATTATATAATAGCAAAGCAGTCAGCGATACAGCAACTGTAGAACGGGATCTTAGCTCAGCTGGGAGAGCATCTGCCTTACAAGCAGAGGGTCATAGGTTCGAGCCCTATAGGTCCCATTCTTTTGCAAAAAAACAAAAGAATAGAGATGGCGAGATAGCTCAGTTGGCTAGAGCATACGGTTCATACCCGTAGTGTCGAGGGTTCGAATCCCCCTCTCGCTACTACAACCCCTTTTCAGGTAACTGAAGAGGGGTTTTTTGTTTCATGGGAAAGTGAGTCCTAAGAAACAAAAACGCTTCATAAGGATCGCACTACGGCGGAATGGAATACAAGGCTTGTTTTGAAGAGATAATTCTTTTGTGTAAAATACACAAAAACAGACATATGGAATTATAGAAAAAGTTGAATTTGTATAAAGTAGTTGACTTTTTATTTTCAGAGCCATATAATGAAATCACAAAATGAAACGGGTTTCAAATAAACATGTTGCGTAAATGAATAATTTTTTTGAAACATATGAAACGGGTTTCAAAAAAAGAAAGGATGTTAAGAATGAAAAAAATCGGTGTAGTCGGAAGTATTAATATGGATATGACAGTACGGGCGGAGAGAATCCCGCTGAAAGGAGAAACATTAAAAGGAGAGAATCTCCAGTACATTCCCGGAGGCAAAGGTGCCAATCAGGCTGTGGCAATGTCAAGACTTGGAGCAGATGTGGTAATGTTTGGATGTGTGGGAAACGATGGGGCAGGAGAGAGTCTTAGAAAAAATCTGAAGGAACAAGGTGTGGATACTTCTTATATCAAAACAATAGATGGGGTGCCAACAGGACTAGCCATCATTACAGTAGGAGAAAAGGATAATACCATTGTTGTGGTGGAGGGTGCTAATAAAGAAGTAACCATAGAATATGTCCGTGAAGTCGAAAAGGCTCTTCTGGAATGCGAAATCGTACTTCTTCAGCATGAGATTCCACAGGAAACCATTGAATATGTCATTGAATTTTGTTATGAACATGGAATCAAAGCAGTGTTAAATCCAGGACCTGCAAGACCTGTGAAAGCAGAGATTATTGAGAAGGTAACCTATCTTACCCCCAATGAGCATGAGGCTGTGATTATTTTCGGAGACGGACACAGTTTTGAAGAAATGATGAGAAGGTATCCGGAAAAACTTGTGATCACACAGGGTTCAAGGGGAGTCAGCACCTGTTCCAAAGATGGAGAAATCCTGCTGGTACCTGCCAGAAAAGCAAAAGTAGTAGATACAACAGGGGCGGGGGATACCTTAAACGGAGCATTTACCGTAGCTATCACAGAAGGAAAGTCTATGAAGGATGCTCTTGTATTTGCAAATACAGCAGCAAGCCTTTCCACAGAAAAATTTGGAGCACAGGGCGGAATGCCAACCTACGAAGAAGTAGAAAAAGCCATGGAGGAATTACGAAGATGAAAAAGAACGGGATTTTGAACAGTGATATTTCAAGAGTATTGTCTTATATGGGACATACAGATCAGATTGCAGTGGGAGACTGCGGACTTCCGATTCCGAAAGAAACAGAAAGAATTGATCTGGCATTAAAATTCGGGGTGCCGGGTTTTATGGAAGTGCTTTGTGAAGTGAAAAAAGAAATGAAAATAGAAAAAATCATTCTGGCAGAAGAGATTAAGACAAAGAACCCGGAAATACTGGAACAGATTTTGCAGTTATTTGACAGAGCAGAAGAAGATTGTGAAATCGAGTATGTGTCACATGAGGAATTAAAAGAAAAAACACATACATGCAAAGCAGTAATCCGTACCGGTGAGACAACACCTTATGCAAATATTATTTTGCAGTCTGCGTGTTTGTTTTAAGTAGGAAAACGGGAGGTGGCAAAATGAGAATTGAGATGAAAGGAATTGACAAGTCTTTTGGAAGCAATCAGGTGCTGAAAAATGCAGGGTTTGTTCTTGGGGACGGAGAAGTTCACGCGCTGATGGGAGAAAACGGTGCGGGGAAATCCACACTGATGAAAATCTTGACCGGTGTTTATAGAAAAGATGCAGGTACGGTACTGGTAGACGGAAAAGAAGTAAATTATAAAAATCCTCAGGAAGCAGAAAAAGCAGGAATCGTATTTATTCATCAGGAATTAAATGTACTCTTTGACCTGACCGTAGAAGAAAATTTGTTTATGGGAAAAGAGATAAAAAACTGTTTTGGAATCTGTAACCAAAAGGAAATGAGAAGAAAATCAGAAGAGGCACTGAAACGCCTTGGTGTTTCCATTTCCCCCACAGAAGTAATGTCAAATCTTTCTGTAGGACAGCAGCAGATGATTGAGATTTGTAAAGCTCTTATGGTAGATGCAAAGGTGATTATCATGGATGAGCCAACGGCTGCCCTGACACAGAGTGAAACTACCGTGCTGTTTGAGGTGATTCAGACACTGCGAAAAGCAGGGGTATCTATTGTCTACATTTCTCATCGTATGGAAGAAATCTTCGAGTTGTGTGACAGAATCAGTGTGCTGCGGGATGGAACTTACATTGGAACGAAAGAAATCCCACAGACCAATATGAATGAAATCGTGAAAATGATGATTGGGCGTGAAATCGGAGAGCGATATCCAAAGAGAGACTGTAAAATCGGAGACACGGTTTTAGAAGTGGCAGATTTGACGAAAAATAATGTGTTTCATCATGTAAGCTTTGAGGTAAAGGCAGGTGAGGTGCTTGGCGTATCCGGTCTTATGGGAGCAGGGAGAACAGAGATTATGCAGGCAATCTTCGGAAATCTTTCCTATGACAGCGGAAGCATCCGGATAGCAGGAAAAGAAGTACGGATAAAATCTCCTATTGATGCAATGAAGCACGGAATCGGCTTTATCACAGAGGACAGGAAAGTAGAAGGCCTCATGCTGGAAGAAAGCATAGAAAAAAATATTGCACTGGCCAATCTGTCCAGAATATCCAGCCATTCCTTTGTGAATCCCAAAAAAGAAGAGGAATTAGTAAAAAAAGGAATTCAGGAGCTTCATATCAAATGTTTTGGTGCACAGCATGAATGCAGCAATTTAAGCGGAGGAAATCAGCAGAAAGTAGTGTTTGCAAAGTGGATTTATACAAATCCAGATATTCTGATTCTTGATGAACCTACAAGAGGTGTGGATATTGGTGCAAAAAAAGAAATCTATACCATTATCAATGAACTGGCTTCAAAAGGGGTAGCAATTATTATGGTTTCTTCGGAACTTCCAGAGGTACTTGGCATGAGTGACCGGATCATGGTCATCCGGGAAGGGGAAGTCCGTGGAATTCTTAAAAAAGAAGAAGCCAATCAGGAAAATATTATGACATTAGCTACGGGAGGTACAATCGAATGAAAACAAATAAAAAAAGTTTTGTGAATCATATGCAGGATTTCGGTGCACTGATTGCCCTGGTATTATTGGTAGCAGGCATCAGCATTGTCAGTCCTGAATTTCGGACCTGGGGAAACTTTTTATCCCTGCTCCGCCAGTCATCCATCAATGGATTAATAGCATTTGGTATGACCTGTGTTATCCTGACAGATGCCATCGACCTTTCAGTGGGCTCTGTTCTGGCTCTTAGCACAGCACTCTGTGCAGGAATGATTGCAAATGGTGTTCCAGCAGGGCTTGCCATGATTCTGGCACTGGTACTTGGAACAGGATTTGGAATCATCAGCGGATTATTAGTGACCAAGGGAAGATTACAGCCATTTATCGCAACCTTGATCACCATGACTGTTTACCGTGGACTTACCATGATTTTTACAGGTGGTAAACCTATTTCTAACTTAGGAGACAGCTTTGTATTAAAATTAATTGGAAAAGGAAATTGGTATCACATTCCCCTTCCAGTGATTCTGTTAATCCTTATTTTTATCGGATTTTATGTATTGTTAAATAAGACAACCTTCGGACGTGCTGTTTATGCAACAGGAAGCAATGCAAAGTGTGCAAAACTTGCAGGTATCAATATACATAAGACAAAAATTGCTGCTTATGCGATTTCAGGATTTATGGCAGCTTTGTCAGGACTTATTTTATTATCAAGATTAGGCTCAGCGCAGCCTACACTGGGAAGCGGTTATGAATTAGACGCAATCGCAGCAGTAGCCCTTGGCGGAACCAGTATGAGCGGTGGAAGGGGAAAAATCTACGGAACCTTTATCGGTGTATTAATCATTGCTGTATTAAACAATGGATTAAATATTTTAGGAGTGTCTTCCTACTATCAGGATGTAATCAAAGGACTGGTTATTTTAGTAGCAGTATTGTCAGATAGAAAACGATAGGAGAAAAAGAACATGAAGAAAATAATAGGACTTTTACTGGCAGTTACCATGATGTTTGCACTGGGCGGATGTAATGCCATCACCATAGACGGAGAAGGAGAACTTTCCGGAGAAAACAGCGGAAGCGGAGCAGTTGGGTTTTCCGTTTCAACCTTAAATAATCCGTTTTTTGTATCTCTTTCAGAAGGTGCAAAAGCAGAAGCCGAAAAACAGGGTGTAAAACTTGTTGTGGTAGATGCGGGAGATGATGCAGCAAAACAGACTAATGATATCGAAGACCTGATTTCAAGAAATGTAAGCGTTTTAATTGTGAATCCAGTGGATTCTGATGCAGTGGCACCGGCAGTACAGAATGCTGTGTCAAAAGGAATCAAGGTGATTTCTGTTGACCGTGTGGTAAATGGAGTAGAGGTGGATTGCCAAATCGCTTCTGACAATGCGGCAGGTGCAAAGATGGCAACAGAGTATCTGGTAGAATTGATTGGAGAAGGTGCAAAAGCAGCAGAGCTGGAAGGCGTACCGGGTGCATCTGCAACCATTGACCGGGGAGCAGGATTCCATGATGCAGCAGACACAGCACTGGATGTTGTGGCAAGCCAGACAGCAAACTTTAACCGTGCAGAGGGTATGAATGTTATGGAAAACATTTTGCAGTCCTGTCCGGAAGTAAAAGGTGTTTTTGCACACAATGATGAGATGGCACTGGGCGCAGTGGAAGCTGTCTTGGCATCAGGAAAAGATATTAAGATTGTCGGATTTGATGCAACAGATGATGCAGTTGCAGCAGTAAAATCAGGAAAAATGGCAGCAACCGTAGCACAGAAACCAGAACTTATGGGAGAGACAGCGGTACAGACAGCAATGAAATTAATCAATGGAGAGACAGTAGAAAAATCACTTCCTGTAGAAGTAGAGTTAATTAAATAAAACAAAAAAGAATCCGGATTCAGGTATGATACCTTTGCATCCGGATTCTTTTTTATAGTTGTTTTAGCTTTGTGGTCTGGCGGGAGATGAGTTTCACATCAAAAGTATAGTGTTGTTTTGTGGGTCTGTTCTCAATGCAGTCTATGAGAGACAGGACTGCCTGCCTTCCAATTTCGGTGATTGGCTGCTCGATGGTGGTCAATGCCGGAGTCATGATCTGGCTGAAACGGATGTTATCAAATCCGATGAGCTGGACATCTTCAGGAACTTTTTTTCCGTGTTTTGTGAGAATTTTGTACACAGACAATGCCACCATATCGTTTGCAGCGATGATTCCGTCTACGTCGGGATATTTCTGAAGAAGTTCTTCTGCCTGTTTTAATCCATCTTCGTAATGGTATTTGCAATCAATAAATTGCGGTACAATCTGGTGCTTTTGGCAGATACTGAGATACCCTTCAAATCGTTTCCGGCCGCTGGAAAGCTTCTGAGGCCCCCGCATGTTCACAATATTTTTGCAGCCGCATTCCAGAAGGTGTTCCATACTTAACTGCCCGCCTTTGAAGTGATCTGATTCGATACAGGTCACATCCGGGATACTGGACAATTCACGGTCCAGCATCACAACAGGAAGATGAAAGGTATCAATTTTCTGAACCAGTTCTTCCCGGCTGGTGAGAAGGATAATACCGTCTGCATTCATCCGTGTGAGCAGTTCAATGTTATGCAGTTCTTTTTCAATGTCATTATTGGAATTACACAGGGTAAGACGGTAATCGTGTTTGTAGACTTCATCCTCTATGGCTTTGACCATTTCGTTAAAAAAGGGGTTATCGATATTTGGTACAATTAAGCTGATAATCCGTGCGGATTTTTTATATAAAGAACGTGCAGCTTCATTGGGTTTGAATCCGGTTTCTTTAATAACCTGTAAGACACGCTGCTTTTTTTCTTCATTTACATTTGCAGTATCGTTCATAACCCTTGATACCGTGGCAGGAGAAACTCCGGCAAGTTTTGCTACGTCTCGGATACTAATCAATTGATACACTCCAATCTACGGGTGGAAACCCGTTTCATTTTTTGATAATCATACCATTTGGAGCGGAAACAGTCAATGCCGGATAGAAAAGACAGAGCCTATAGTTTTTTTGTTTTGGCAATGCAGGCTCTCACAGCATCCATGACAGCACTTCTCATTCCTTCTTTTTCCAGGGTATTGACGCCTTCAATGGTGGTTCCCGCAGGAGAGCAGACCATGTCTTTTAGTTCACCCGGATGTTTCCCGGTGTCTAATACCATTTTTGCACTGCCAAGAACTGCCTGAGCTGCAAATTCGTAGGCCTGTTTCCTTGGCATTCCTTCTGCCACAGCACCGTCAGCCAGTGCTTCGATGAACATAAATACAAAGGCAGGGGAACTTCCGCTTACTGCCCCTACAATGTCCAGGATAGGCTCTGTCACTACATCAGCCCGTCCGCAGGAACGAAGAAGTACCAGAACCTGCTGGATTTCTTCCTGGGAAACAAGAGAGTCAGGACAAACGCCGGTAATGCCCTCCCCAACCAGTGCAGGTGTATTTGGCATGGTGCGGATGATTTTCTTCTCTTCCCCCAATTGTTCTTTTAACCAGGACAGATTTTTTCCCGCAATGATGGAAATAATCACCTGATTTTTTGGAAGAACATCTTTGATTTGAGCTGCTACCTGAGCACAAAACTGTGGTTTCACGGCTAAAAACAGATAGTCTGCCTGCTTGGCCACAGCAAGGTTATCTGTGGAGCAGGAAATGCCAAGGGTTTCCTGTACTCTTTTAGCAGAAGACTCTGATTTGACAGAAGCAAGAATGTCCTCTTTTTTTACCATGTTGTTTTCAAGGATACCGCCAATGATGGCAGAAGCCATATTGCCGCATCCGATAAATCCTAATTTCATGAAATGTGATCCTCCTGTATGTATTTTTTATCATTATGAATCTTTTTTTGTGTTTTGGCAAGCAATGTCTATAGAATGTCCTTGACGGACATATACTAATCAGAGAAAGAGAGGGATAGGATTCATGAATAAAAGATATAAGAAGATAACGGGGTTAGGGATTTTATGGACAATTGTTTTAGGAACGCTGAGCCATTTCTTTTATCAATGGTCGCATGAAAATATACTGATTGGGCTGTTTTCTCCTGTGAATGAAAGTGTGTGGGAACATTTGAAATTATTGTTTTTTCCTGCATTGACGTATATGTTCATAGAACAAAAGGCAATGGGAAAGGCCATGCCAGGGCTTTTTGGGAAGAATCTTCTGGGGATTTTTGCAGGACTTTTGGTTATGCCGCTGTTGTTTTATGGTTATACGGCTTTTAGTGGAAAAAGTATTTTGTTGGTGGACATTGGAATTTTCTGCGTTTGCGTATTACTTACCTTTTTGCTGCCTTATGAATTGCGAAACAAGCAGATTAGCAAAGAAGCAGAAGGGGCAGTGAGAAAGATTCTGTGGATTCTTCTGGCAGCATTTCTTTTCGTATCCCTGTATTTCATGAGCGTATAATTCTAAGCTATACAAAACAGAAAAATTGTATTAAAATACATGGTAGAAAAGCGTACACAGAAGGAGTAACAAGAGCATGAGCAAAGAACTTTTTACAGTATATCACTGCAAAGCCTGCAATAAGATTGAGGTGAGCCAGTATATCTCAAAAGAACAGATGGAAGAACTGGGATTTACAGAAGAAATGTTAAAGCCAAGCTGCTACGTGACAGGCAGCTATGATCTGGAAGAGTTGGGGCAGCTTACAGAAGATGAACTCCGTCACTTTGCATATTCAGATGTGGAAGGTGTGAAGAAATATCTGGCTGATAAGAAAAAAAAGATTCCGCATTTGTAGAAAATAGGAAGGTAGAAAGCAGCAGGAATAGGATGGTATTCCTGCTGCTTTTTAAGTGAAAACAATTGACTTGCTTTACAAATATAGTATAATGCAGAAAAAGTGTATACGAAAGGAGAATGTGAATGAAAAGGTGGATTTTAATTTCATTAACCTTGGTTCCATTTATTGCTGGGCACATCATAAATAGCACATTGGCGATTCCTGTGCTGGGAATTGCATTGTACTATGTTTTGCCTCTTTTGACCACTGTATTCTGGTTTTGGCTTGCCAGGCAATATGCCCGTAATTGGAGAACCATTCCGGCATTACTGATTGGGAATGGAGCAGGAATCTTTGCGCTGTTCTTTGATTTGTGGCAAAGAACGGGAGGAAGTGATAGTACAATTAATCTTACGCTGGCATATGTGTCTCAATTGTTTTCAAATTCAGCACCAACATATTTATTAGCTAAAGTAGCAGTGCTCTTTGAAAAACAGCCGAATTTTGTAGGAGAGAGAGCTATCATTGCATTGCATATCCTTTCGGTGTTGTATATGGCAGGAGTTTTTTTCATGGGAATGATGTGGGAAAAGAAACAGCACAAGCGGTAATAGAGGAGGAAGACAGCATGTCACTGAAATTGATAAAACCATCAGCAGAATACCAGAAACAGATTATCGAAATGCTAGAGGAATGGATTGCCTATAACAAGGAACATCCAGAAGCAAATACCTCTCCTTGGTCTATTTTTAAAAATGATTATCATGATTTTGAGTATTACAGAAATCATCTTGATGTTGTAATACCAAAAGAAGGACTGGTGCCGGATTCAACCTATTTTTGCCTGGATGAAGAGCGGAATGTCGTTGTGGGAGCAATCAATATCAGACATGAGTTAAATGATTATTTATTAAAATATGGCGGTCATATTGGGGATGGAATCCGGCCAAGTGAGAGAAGAAAAGGCTATGCCACGAAGATGATTGCATTAGGATTAGAAGAGTGTAAAAAACTAGGGATTCATAAGGTTTTAATCACCTGCGACAAGACGAATACCGGTTCTGCAAAATCCATTATCAAAAATGGAGGTATTCTGGAAAACGAAGTGGTAAATCCTGACGGGAATATTCAGCAAAGATACTGGATAGAAACAGCATCACCGATAAAAACGGACCGGCTGCTGCTCAGGCCAATAAAAAGACAGGACTGGAAGGCAATCAAAGAGATTTGGGAGGATTTTAATGCTTCTGAGTTTTCAAAATATGACATTCCCCATAGTACCGAAGAAAGCGATGTCCGTGTGCGGATAGCCAGATGGGAAGAGGCATCGAAAGGATTAGAGCATATGTTTTTTGCTGTATGCAGGGAAGAAAAGGTGATAGGATATATTTCCTTAAATGCCAGAGAAGAAGGGTATGAGACAGGATATTGTTTTCACTCAGCTTATCATGGAAAGGGCTATGCTAAAGAAAGCCTTCAAGCGTTATTCTCTTATCTAAAAAAATACAGTATTACAAAATTTACTGCAGGCACGGCAATAAAAAATGTACCGTCAGTTTCCTTGCTGGCATCCTTGGGATTTCAAAAAGTGGATACAGAAAAAGTATCCTTTTACAAAGATAAGGAAGGAAAGGATATTGTGTTTGACGGAGGTATTTTTGAATTGGCAGAAATGTAATATGGCAAGAAGTGTATGGAGAAAATCAAATGGATAAAAAATACGGAAAATCTTCTTGGAAAGTTTATTTTGAAGGGAACTTCTGGGGGCATCACAGCAGAGAACATGCAGGAAAAGAAATCAGGATTGATAAAGAATTTGACTGGGCAGGGCATCATTGGATTGTTCCTGCTGCATACTCTTGCGGCAAAGGGCTTGTTATTGATTTTTGCATGCAGGTTTCTGTAGAAAGGATTCGTAGCTTCATGGAGAAGTGGAATCTGAGTCTGGAGAATGATTCCTGTGAAAATTTTACCAAAGAGCAGCAAATGCAGATGGAAATAGAGAATCCACTTTGCCTGGATTTTCGCCCATGCATAGAGTTAAACGGGAATACTCTGAGGAAATCTCCTGGATGTGGTTTGAGTTTTAATCCATGCCTGCCAGAGAGAATCTTTCATGAATCAAAGACAAAAGAGGTTATGAAATATTATGGACTGGATGAATCCTTTGGATGGGTTATTGACAGGAGTGCGTTTTCGTGGGCAGGCAGCCGCCGGCCGGAAATTAAAAAACTTTTTCTTACAATGGAACAGATACCGGGGCAGATGCCGGGACCTCATTTTAAAGTTCACAAACCAGGAGATACGTTCACATTTGTTCATCCTGTCAGTGGTATAAAATATACGCTGACTGTACAGGAAATAGGACAGCAGTCGATTTCTGAAAAAGGATTTGATTCTGAAAGATGGCTCTATCCGAGACACTATGTGGAAATGAGCTACACAATGTCTCCAGAACCGGATGACAGTATCACAATTTTTGACTGTCATGAGGGAGATAAGCCTATGGAGATTCTATCAGACGAAGATTCTTTGGAGCCCGTTTCCAAGGGTGTGTATAGTGTGACTGTAATCGGCGGTACAGATGGACCTGTTGCAATTTTGCCGGGAGCGGCCCGTCGTGGAAAACTGCACAGAGTATATTCTTCCCTGCACTTTGAGGAAGTTCAGGAGGATGTGGAATGGCATATCGTGTTTTATGTCAAACAGTTTGAGTCAGAATCCTTTTTGCTGATATGATCTATTAAAATAGCAAACATGGTATATCAAAAGAGGAGCCGGAGAAATCTGGCTCCTTCAAATAGGTATCCGCAAACACATAAATAGTTTCCTTCAGTTCATCACTAAATTAATCTAAATCTGCAACAGTGATTGAACCTTCATTTAAAAGTGAAATAATGTTAGTTTTGGTAAATCCGTATTCGGACATCATTATAATCCTCCGTATTGGCATGATTTCATTACTCAAACTTCCCACATCAAAAATTGGACTCATATGTTGAAAATCAATATTTTAACTCATAAAATAGAATTGCGGCGGCAGATGAACCCCTGTTCCAATGTTCTTTCTGTTGAAAATGTTATTTTGTGATTTTTAGCCTATACTTTTCGGGCACGAATAGGTGGTTTTTTAAAAAAAACTGAAATCACACCTACTTATTTTTGCTCAAAATAGGATGCTGGGCAAGATTCTCTAAATTTGGCCTATATTGTCCTCCAGAAAAATAAGTTGAAAAGTGGAAAACTTGTAATTTAGCCTATTGAGGTCAGAAAAAAGTAGGCCTATATAAGAAAAACATGCAATCCAACTTATTGGGGCCATAATAAAGTAGGTTGAAATGAAGAAATTGTGAAATTTAGCCTATTTATGGTCTGGCTGATAAAATTCCAGACTCTATAAATGCTTTCTACCAATGCGGACACACCTTTTTATGGATGAAAGTATTGATTTTTCAAGGTGCAGCACACCAAATAGTGTGTGAAGTTTGAGTTAATTATAGTATAATGATGCCTGTTTCATAATACGTGTACTGACATAATATCCGGACCTTCTGCACAGAGTGATAGGAACCAAATTTTTATATTTTACATATGGTATGATAATTAGAAGTTTTTGGAGGAAGTAATGAAAAAGAAAACTGCTCTGGTTTTAGGAGTTGTCCTGTTGTGCTGCTTTGGACTGGCGGCATGTAAAGGCAGGGAGGAAGGGAGCAAAAAAAAGGAAAAGGAAGAACTTACCGAAATCACTTTAAACGAGGTGGCACACTCGATTTTTTATGCACCGCAGTATGTGGCAATCGAAAAAGGATACTTTAAGGAAGAAGGAATTGATCTGAACCTGGTCACTGGATTTGGTGCAGATAAGGTTATGGCAGCAGTGTTGTCCGGGGATGCGGAGATTGGATTTATGGGTTCAGAATCCAGCATCTATGCGTACCAGCAGGGAGCAAATGATAAAGTGGTAAACTTTGCACAGCTCACACAGAGGGCGGGAAATTTCCTGGTATCCAGGGAGAAGATGCCGGAGTTTCAGTGGGAGGATTTAAAAGGAAAAGAAATTTTGGGCGGCAGAAAAGGTGGCATGCCGGAGATGGTTTTTGAGTATATTTTGAAAGAAAAAGGAATGGATCCAGATAAAGATATGAGCATTGACCGGAGCATTGATTTCGGTTCCACAGCGGCAGCATTCTCAGGTGGGCAGGGGGATTTTAGCGTGGAGTTTGAGCCATCTGCTACCGCCTTGGAAAAAGAAGGAGCAGGATATGTGGTGGCATCCTGCGGTGTGGAATCCGGCTATGTTCCTTACACGGCTTACAGTGCCAGGGAAAGTTATATCAAAGAAAATTCCAAGATTCTTCAGGGTTTTACCAATGCTCTTCAAAAAGGCATGGATTATGTGAATAGTCACACCCCAGAAGAAATCGCAGGCGTTATCCAGCCGCAATTTAAAGAAAGTGATCTGGAAACAATCACCACCATTGTAAGGCGGTATCAGGAGCAGAATACCTGGAAAGAAAATCTGATTTTTGAGAAAGAGAGTTTCGAACTTCTGGAAAATATTCTGGATAGTGCAGGAGAGTTGAAAGAGAGAGTTCCTTATCAGGAATTAGTGAACACAGATTTTGCAGAAAAAGCAGCAGATCAATAGAAAGGGGCAGGGATGGCAAAACATCCCTGCTTCCTGTGATTATGATTTTAATCCAGGCATAGCCATAACGCTGTTGTGATATTTGCCGGAGAACGTTACATCTTCCCCGAACCATTCCGGAGGTACAAAGGCATTGGCATCCTCTTCAGAGGGAAATTCTACCTCTGCCAGCCAGAGATTTTCGTAAGGAGCATCAAACACATCTAATTCAATGGTAAGCCCCTGTGGGAGCGGAAGCAGATACCTGGTTTTGGTAAGAATCAGGCCATCTGCTTTTTTTAACAGATGTTCGTAGGCTTCCTGGTTCAATGGCAGATTGTACTCCTCCCGGACCATAAGTCCCTTACCTTTATAAGTGAGAATATACTGGTCATCCTGTCTGCGGATACGGACAACAGGATTGGTGCATAAATAAGCCTGCTGGATTTTTTTGCATGGACAAGTGTCCAGATTTTCCGGCAGTTTATGGATAAGATATTTTTTTTCGATTTCCATATAAATCCTCCTTGCAAAAGGTCATTCTTGCAGTTTCTTTTCAGGTATCATATACTTTTTTATAGAAAAAAGCAAGGTACGGAGGAGAATACCTATGAAGTTTAAAATAGAGAAAATGACAGTAGAAAATTTGCCGGAAATCATGGAAGTGATGGAAGATGCACACAAGTCTGTTGGAAAACAGGAATGGTTTGTTGCAGATGAAGAGGCGTATGTAAAACAGGTACTGGAAGGAAAAGGGTTTCTGGTAGGTGAAAGAGAGGAGGAAAGCAGGGAACTGGCAGGTTTTTTTATGGTATTTTATCCAGAAGCACAGAATAATCTGGGACAATATGCAGGATTGACAGGGGAGGAACTTGGAAAGGTCGTGTATATGGATTCTGCAGCAGTAAAAGAAGCTTACCGTGGAAATAGGCTACAGGGACAAATGCTTCAAGAGGCAGAGAGACTGTTAAAGGAACAGCAGAAAAAACAGAGACAGAATGTGCAGTATTGCATGTGTACCGTATATCCTGATAATCATAGCAGCCTGCATACCATGGAAAAGAATGGATATGAGATTGTGTCCAGGGAAAAGCTCTATGGAGGACTGGATAGGTATGTATTGTGCAAAAAGAGTTTTCTGTAGTTTATAGAAACTTTAGAAAATCCTGCATTTGTTTAGATGAAATACAGAGGGATGTGTGCTAAGATAAGCATAACAAAATTCAAAGGGGGATATGGAAATGGCAAATGTGTGTGTTTTTACCGCAGATGGTTTTGAAGAAATAGAAGGGCTTACTGTTGTGGATCTGCTCCGCAGGGCAGGGGCAGAGGTACAAATGGTATCCATCAGTGACGGGCTGGCTGTCAAGGGCTCTCATGGAATTGAACTGAAAGCAGATTGTTTCTTTGATGATGTGGACTATGATACAATAGATATGCTGGTGCTTCCGGGCGGTATGCCAGGGACACGCTATCTGGGAGAACATCAGGGACTTTGCGGTTTATTAAAAAACTTTGCATCAGAGGGAAAGAAAGTAGCAGCTATCTGTGCAGCACCCAGTGTTTTGGGAAAATTAGGAATTCTGGAAGGAAAACAGGCTGTTTGCTATCCTGGATTCGAGGAACAGCTTACAGGAGCAGAAGTGGAGTATCAGGAAGTAGCCGTTCAGGATAATATCATCACCAGCAGGGGGCTTGGTACTGCGATTCCATTTGCCTTGGAGCTGATTGCACAGCTATATGATGAAGAAAAAGCAGAGGAAATTAGGAAATCCATTATTTTTCATGCAGAAATTTAGCAAACCCTAAAAAAATACTGGCGTTTTTAATTTCCTTGTGCTATACTGTTTCAATGACTGTAAGTATGTAAAAAGCGCTGTTCCTACGGGAGCAGAATGCATATAGAATTCAAGGAGGAATTTTTAACAATGAGTGTACAGGTAGAAAACTTGGAAAAGAACATGGCAAAACTGACAATCGAAGTTGCCGCTGAAGAATTTGAGAAAGCAGTACAGGCTGCTTATATGAAAAACAAAAACAAAATCACAATTCCTGGATTCCGTAAAGGAAAAGCTCCTCGTGTGATGATTGAAAAAATGTACGGTGCAGGAATCTTTTTTGAAGATGCAGCAAATGCACTGATTCAGAGAGAATATCCAAAGGCAGCAGAAGAAAGCGGATTAGACATTGTTTCTTATCCAGAAATCGACGTTGTACAGGTAGAAAAAGGAAAATCCTTTATCTTCACAGCAGAAGTGGCTGTAAAACCAGAAGTTACATTAGGTGAATACAAAGGTCTGGAAGTAGAAGTGACTCCTGTAGAAGTAACAGAAGAAGAAGTTGCTGCTGAATTAAAGAGAGAGCAGGAAAACAACTCCAGAACAATCGATGTAGACGACAGAGCAGTAGCACAGGGTGACATGGTTACTTTAGATTTCGAAGGCTTTGTTGATGGTGTTGCATTTGAAGGCGGAAAAGGAACAGATTATCCTCTGACAATCGGTTCTAACTCTTTTATCCCAGGATTTGAAGACCAGTTAGTTGGTGCTGAACTGAACAAAGAAGTAGAAGTAAATGTTACTTTCCCAGAAGATTACCATGCAAATGATTTAGCTGGAAAAGCTGCTGTATTCAAATGTACAGTAAAAGCAATCAAAGTAAAAGAACTTCCTGAGTTAGATGATGAATTTGCAAAAGACGTTTCTGAATTCGATACATTAGCTGAATACAAAGCAGATGTTGAAAAGAAAATCAGAGAACGTAAAGAAGGCGTTGCAAAACGTGAAAGAGAAGACAAAGCAGTTGATGCTGTAATTGCAAATGCACAGATGGATATTCCGGAAGCAATGATCCAGAACCAGATCCAGCAGTTAATGAACGATTTCGTTCAGAGAATGCAGGCACAGGGACTTTCCATTGACCAGTATTATCAGTTCACAGGTCTTGATCAGGCTAAGATCCAGGAACAGATGAGACCACAGGCACTGAAGAGAATCCAGAGCCGTCTGGTATTAGAGAAAGTTGCTGAAGTAGAAAATATCCAGATTTCTGATGAGAAATTCGAAGAAGAATTAAAGACAATGGCTGACATGTACAAGATGGAAGTCGAAAAATTAAAAGAATTAATGGGTGATGCTGAGAAAGAACAGATGAAGAAAGACATCGCTGTTCAGGAAGCAGTTACTTTAGTTGCTGAATCAGCAAAAGTAGTGGAAAAGAAAGAAGAAGCTGCTGAATAATCAGCTATACTTGGCAGGATAGGAGGAGTTTCATGAGTTTAGTACCATATGTCATTGAACAGACAAGCCGTGGAGAGAGAAACTACGACATCTATTCCAGATTATTAAAAGACAGAATTATTTTCCTTGGAGAAGAGGTTACGGATGTGTCAGCAAACCTGATCGCAGCCCAGCTCCTCTTCCTGGAGTCCGAAGATCCGGGAAAGGATATTCATTTGTATATCAATAGCCCGGGAGGTTCCGTAACAGCAGGTATGGTGATTTATGATACCATGCAGTACATCAAATGTGATGTATCTACGATTTGTATGGGTCTGGCTGCCAGCATGGGAGCATTCCTTCTGGCAGGCGGTACAAAAGGCAAGAGAATGGCTCTGCCCAATGCCGAAATTATGATTCACCAGCCATCTGGCGGTGCACAGGGTCAGGCAACAGATATTGACATTGTTGCAAAACAGATTCTGAAGACAAAAGAGCGTTTAAATACGCTTCTTGCTCAGAATACAGGCCAGCCTCTGGAAGTGATTGCCAGAGATACAGAGAGAGATAACTATATGACAGCCCAGGAGGCTCTGGCATATGGTCTTATTGATTCTGTAATTGAACACAGATAAGGACACAAAGGATAAGATAAGGACAGAAGATAAGACTCCTGCATAGATTTGCGGGAGTCTTTCAAGGTTTCAGGAAAATTTGATCAGATTCATAGAAAGGGAAAACTTATGGCAATAAAAGGGAATGATACAAAATTTAGATGTTCCTTTTGCGGAAAAACCGAAGAACAGGTAAATAAATTAATTGCAGGTCCGGCAGGCACATATATTTGTGATGAATGTGTAGGCATCTGTTCTGAAATCATAAAAGAAGAGATGGAAAAAGATTACGAAGATATGACAGATGAAATTAATCTGTTAAAACCACAGCAGATTAAGGAATTTCTGGATGATTATGTAATTGGACAAGACGAGGCGAAAAAAGTGCTCTCTGTAGCAGTTTACAATCATTATAAACGTGTTCTGGCAGGTGACAATACAGATGTGGAATTGCAGAAGAGTAATATCTTGATGCTGGGACCTACTGGTTCCGGTAAAACATTGCTGGCTCAGACCCTGGCGAGACTGTTAAATGTGCCTTTTGCCATTGCAGATGCAACAACACTTACAGAAGCCGGCTATGTGGGTGAAGATGTGGAAAATATTCTGCTGAAGATTATTCAGGCAGCAGATTATGATATCGAAAGAGCCCAGTACGGCATTATTTATATAGATGAAATTGATAAGATTACCAGAAAATCAGAGAATGCTTCTATTACCAGAGATGTTTCAGGGGAAGGTGTGCAGCAGGCACTTCTGAAAATCGTAGAAGGAACTGTTGCCAGTGTACCGCCTCAGGGAGGCCGCAAACATCCGCAGCAGGAATTTATCCAGATTGACACGACAAATATTCTCTTTATCTGTGGCGGTGCCTTTGAAGGTTTGGATAAAATCATTGAGACAAGAAAAGATACAAGTTCTATCGGTTTCAACGCAGATATCCGCAGAACAGGAGAGAAGAATGTAGGAGAATTATTGAAAGAGGTTATGCCTCAGGATCTGGTGAAATTCGGACTGATTCCAGAGTTTGTAGGACGAGTTCCTGTGGTAGTATCCTTAGATGCTCTGGATAAAGATGCATTAGTAAGGATTCTCACAGAGCCAAGAAATTCTCTGGTGCGTCAGTATCAGACTTTATTTGGGCTGGATGGAATTCAGCTTGATTTCCAGCAGGAAGCCCTGGAAGCAATTGCAGATAAATCTATGGAGAGAAAGACAGGAGCCAGAGGACTCAGGGCTATTATGGAAAATTCTCTTATGGATTTGATGTACAGCGTACCTTCTGATGAGAGTATTTCAGGATGCACCATTACAAAAGAAGTAGTGGAAGGAAAGGGAGAAGCCCTCTTAGAACATAAGGAGCTTCCGGCTTCCAGAAGAACAAAGAAAAAAGGCAGAACATCAGAAAGTGCATAAATACGAAGGTTTAAGGAGGAGCGGTATGAGTGACATGATTCAGCATTTACCAGCAATCGCCCTTAGAGGAACTACGATTCTTCCTGATATGATCGTTCATTTTGATGTGAGCAGGGAAAAATCTGTCAAGGCAATAGAAAAAGCCATGGTACAGGATCAGAGGGTGTTTTTGATTACCCAGAAAGACCCGGAGGTAGAAGAACCATCTCAGGAAGATTTATATAGAATTGGAACCATAGCTGAGATCAAACAATTAGTAAAATCAAAGAAAAACATGATCCAGGTATTGGTAGAAGGTAAAGAACGGGCAGAATTACTGCGGTTTGAGGAGAATCCCCGCTATCTGGATGCAGAAATAGCCCTTTTTAGAGAAGAACATACAGAGTTTCTGGATGACAATGTAAAAGAAGCTATGCTCAGAGGAATGAAGGAACTGTTTATCCGTTACTGTAATGAAAATCCAAAACTGAGCAAAGATCTGGCAAACCAGATTTTAGAGCAGGAGGATGTGCAACGGGTGATTGACCAGATTGCAGTGAATCTTCCTATGCGGTATGAGGATAAACAGAGAATTCTTGAGGCAGTCTCACTGGAAGAACGATATGAGGTTCTGGGGATGATTCTCAGCAATGAGATTGAAATTATGCAGATACGCATAGATTTGAATCAGAAAGTGAAACAGAGAGTAGATAAAAACCAGAGAGATTATATTCTGAGAGAACAACTGAAGGTGATCAGGGAGGAACTTGGAGACCAGGACACCATCTCAGAAGCCGATCAGTTCCGTGAGCAGACAGAAAAACTCAAGGCTTCCAGAGGAGTAAAAGATAAGATCAAGAAAGAAATTGACAGGTTTAAAAATGCGGCCGGTTCTCAGGCAGAAGCAGGAGTTATGAGAAGTTATATAGAAACACTGCTTGCACTGCCATGGGATAAAGCTTCTAAAGACAATAAAAATCTGAAAAAAGCTAGCCAGATTTTGGAAGAAGACCATTATGGATTGGAAAAAGTAAAAGAAAGAATTATGGAGTTTCTTGCAGTCCGTACACTGACAAAAAAAGGAGAAAGCCCTATCTTATGTCTTGCAGGGCCTCCGGGAACTGGAAAAACCTCTATTGCAAGGTCTGTAGCAAGAGCACTGGGAAAAGAGTATGTGAGAATGTCTCTTGGCGGTGTCCGGGATGAAGCAGAAATCAGAGGACACAGAAGAACGTATATCGGATCCATGCCGGGGCGGATTGCCAATGGACTGATTCAGGCAGGGGTGAAGAATCCCCTGATGCTTCTGGATGAAATTGATAAAGTGAGTAGCGATTACAAGGGGGATACTTCTTCAGCACTGCTGGAGGTTTTAGACTCAGAGCAGAACAATAAGTTCCGGGATCATTATGTGGAAATCCCTCTGGATTTGTCAGAAGTATTGTTCATTGCCACTGCCAATGACTTACAGACCATTCCAAGACCACTTCTGGACCGTATGGAGATTATTGAAATCAACAGCTATACAGAAAACGAGAAAGAACATATTGCCCGGGAGCATTTGATTCCAAAACAGATTAAAATTCACGGATTAAAAGAAGCACAGCTTTCTATTGATGAGCAGGCTCTCAGGGAAATTATTTCCGGCTATACAAAAGAAGCAGGCGTAAGAAGCCTGGAAAGAAAAATCGGTGAAATTTGCCGCAAGACTGCCAGAAAGATTCTGGAAGACAAACAGGAAAAAGTCCAGGTTACAAAAGAAAATCTGGAAGAGTTTTTAGGCAGGGCAAAGTTTACTTATCAGATGAAAAATCAGTCCGATGAAATTGGAATTGTGAGAGGTCTTGCCTGGACCAGTGTAGGAGGAGATACGCTTCAGATTGAGGTAAATCTGATGCCGGGAAAAGGAGAGTTCCTTCTGACGGGTCAGTTAGGCGATGTCATGAAAGAATCAGCACAGGCGGGAATCAGCTATATCCGTTCTGTGGCAGAAGAGTACCATATAGACAGTGAATTTTTCCAGACCCATGACCTACATATTCACATTCCGGAAGGTGCAGTACCAAAAGACGGTCCTTCTGCCGGAATTACGATGGCAACAGCTATGCTGTCTGCTATTACGAAAACCCCTGTAAGAGCAAATGTAGCTATGACAGGAGAGATTACTCTGAGAGGAAGGGTACTTCCAATCGGAGGATTGAAAGAAAAACTGCTGGCAGCAAAGACGGCAGGGATTGAAAAGGTTCTGATTCCTCTGGAAAACCAGGCGGATGTGTCTGAAATGGATGAGGAAATTACAAAAGATTTGGAAATCATACCTGTAAGCAGTATGAAAGAAGTGCTTGAGCATGCTCTGGCGCAGCAGCCGTAAATAAGCATAAAGCGGAGGAATAGATATGGTAATTAAACATGTAGCTTTAGATATTGTCTGCGGCATCACCAGCACACTGCCGAAGAACCAGGTGCCGGAGATTGCTTTTGCCGGAAAGTCAAATGTGGGAAAATCATCCCTCATTAATGCACTGCTGAACAGAAAATCTCTGGCAAGAACCAGTGCATCACCGGGAAAGACCCAGACTATTAATTTTTATAATGTCAATCATGAAATGTATCTGGTGGATCTTCCAGGATATGGTTATGCGAAGGTATCCCAGTCTGTGAAAGAGCAGTGGGGAAAATTGATTGAACGTTATCTTCACCAGTCAAAGCAGTTAAAAGCAGTATTTTTGCTGGTGGATATCCGTCATGACCCATCAGAAAATGATAAAACCATGTATGACTGGATTCTTCACAATGGATACCAGCCGATTATCATTGCTACAAAAGCAGACAAATTAAAAAGAAGCCAGATTCCGAAGCACGTGAAAGCCATTAAAGAAGGGCTGAAATTGGTGCCGGGAAGTGTGGTGATTCCTTTTTCAGCACAGACGAAACAGGGTAGGGATGAAATCTGGAATCTTGCAGAACAGCTTTTGTTTCAGGAAACAGAAGCTGAATAGCCAGGAAACCGGAAAGGCAGGAAATGTCTTCCGGTTTTCTTAGTATGAGAGAGAAGGTAAAACATGCTCAAAGGAATTATTTTCGATATGGATGGGGTGCTGATCAACAGCGAACCCTTTCATTATCAGGTATGGAAAGAAGCATTGAAAAAACGTGGGATAAACCTGGATTATGAAATTTATAAGCCTTGTATTGGTTCCACTGTGCAGGTTTTAATGCAGATTCTCCATGAACATTATGGGGTGGATGAAAAGGATGACAGTCTTTCACTGGAAGTAAAAAACCTGAAACAGGAAATGATAGAAAAGCAGGGATATCCGCCTCTGATTCCCTATGTAAAAGATATGCTGGAGCGGTTTCATGAAGCAGGATATCATATGGCTGTGGCATCGTCTTCGCCCCAGGAATATATTGAAAATGTTACCAGTTACTGGGGTATTTCTCCGTATTTTCAGGTTCTTGTAAGCGGTGAACATGTAGAACATCCAAAACCGGCTCCTGATATTTTTCTGAAAACAGCAGATATTCTGGGCCTGTTACCTGAGGAATGTCTGGTGATAGAAGATTCGGAGAATGGATGCAGGGCAGCTAAGGCAGCAGGAATGACTTGCATGGCATATTATAATCCGGATTCTGGAAAACAGAATCTGCAGACAGCATCCGTGGTGGTGGAAGGTTTTGAAGAAATTGACGCCATATTTGCCAATAAGGTTTATTGTCATCACCATCATCTCCCGGCACTGGTTTGTGAGACAGAGAGGCTTCTGATCAAAGAAATGGAAGAAAGGGATATTCCGAGATTAATGGAAATCTGTGCACAGGAGACTTCCAGGGATACCTGCGAAGGAATCGCAAAACCTCTTACAGAGGAATTAGAAGGATTTGTCGATTACCGCACTTACATGTATGAATTATGTGATATGGGATACTGGTGTGTGATCAAAAAAGATACAGGTGAAATCATTGGCAGAGCAGGTATAGAACCCAAATATTGGGACAATAGAAAGACAGTTGTGGAACTGGGATATGTCATTGACGAGAATTTCAGGCATCAAGGATTTGCTTACGAAGCCTGCAAAGCAATTTTGCAGGTGGCAGGAGAACGAGGGGCAGTTTATGTTCATTGCAGAATCAAAAAGGATAATCAGCCGTCCAGACAGCTTGCCAGAAAGCTTGGATTTGTGAAAACAGATGAGCATATCCTTCAGGACAGCGAGGATATGGAAATCTGGAGATATACCTGTAATTAAGGAGACAGCAGCAAAATGGGAATCATAAAAGCCAAAAACTTAAAATATGATTATTTAAAATATGATGATAACGGACAGCCGTCAGAGAGCCATACAGCGGTAGACAACGTGAACCTGGATATCCGGGCGGGGCAGTTTATCTCTATCCTGGGACATAATGGTTCTGGGAAGTCTACGCTGGCAAAGCATATGAATGCTCTTCTCATTCCCACAGAAGGTACCTTGTGGGTAGATGGGAAAGATACAGCAGCCATAGATGAATTATGGGAAATTCGCCAGAGTGCAGGGATGGTGTTCCAGAATCCTGACAATCAGATTATTGGAACTGTGGTGGAAGAAGATGTGGGATTTGGCCCTGAAAATATGGGGGTTCCAACAGACGCAATCTGGACAAGAGTCAATAAAAGCCTGGAAGCTGTAGGAATGACAGCTTTTCGCCATCGTTCACCTAACAAACTGTCAGGGGGACAGAAACAGAGGGTGGCCATCGCAGGAGTCATGGCAATGCAGCCCAAGTGTATTATTTTAGATGAGCCAACAGCTATGTTGGATCCAAACGGAAGAAAAGAGGTTCTTCAGGCGGTTCATGAATTAAATAAAAACCAGGGTATCACGGTGATTCTTATTACTCATTATATGGAAGAAGTGATAGATTCCGATCAAGTTTTTGTTATGGATCAGGGGCATATTGTAATGGAAGGTACGCCAAAAGAAATTTTTTCAAGAGTGGAAGAATTAAAAAGCTACCGTCTTGATGTACCCCAGGTTACGCTTTTGGCACATGAACTGAAAAAAGCAGGAGTAGAAGTTCCTGATGGAATACTTACAGCAAAGGAATTGGTGGATGCCTTATGTCATTAAAATTAGAACATGTAACCTATACATATAATCCCGGAAATGCCTATGAGACCCATGCACTGAAAGATGTGAGTCTGGATATTCCTGCGGGGCAGTTCCTGGGAATTATCGGGCATACCGGCAGCGGGAAATCAACCTTGATACAGCATTTTAATGGTCTGATGCGTCCTACAGCCGGAACTGTATATTATAAAGATGAAAATATCTGGCAGGAGGGATATTCCCTGAAGCGTCTGAGAAGCCATGTTGGACTGGTATTCCAGTATCCAGAACATCAGCTTTTTGAGGCAGATGTTTTGTCAGATGTCTGTTTTGGGCCAAAGAACCTGGGACTTTCAAAAGAAGAAGCTCAGGAACGGGCAATTGCAGCATTAAAGCAGGCAGGACTAAAAGAAAAGTATTACTCCAGTTCGCCTTTTGATTTATCAGGAGGGCAGAAACGCAGGGTAGCCATTGCAGGTGTGCTGGCTATGAATCCAGAGGTACTGATTCTTGATGAACCTACCGCTGGGCTTGACCCTAAAGGCAGGGATGAAATTCTGGATCAGATTGCATATCTCCACGAAGTCAGAAACATTACGGTGATTTTGGTTTCACATAGTATGGAGGATATTGCAAGATATGTGGACCGGATTCTTGTTATGAACAAAGGTGAGAAGGCCTTTGACGGGACTCCAAAAGAAGTTTTTGCCCAGTATCAGAAACTGGAGCAGATTGGGCTTGCAGCTCCGCAGATTACCTATATTATGCATGATTTAAAAAATGCGGGCCTGGATGTTGATACGCAGGCCATTACTGTGGAAGAAGCAAAGGAAAGTATTTTGAAAGCACTTGGGGGATTGAAAAAATGATAAGAGATATTACCATTGGACAATATTATCCGGCTGATTCCATTCTCCACCGTCTGGATCCGAGAGTGAAATTTATCGGAACATTTTTATTTTTGATTTCCCTGTTTGTAGCAGATGGAATCTGGGGCTATGTCCTGGCAACGGTATTTCTTGTGGCTATTGTAGGGCTTTCTAAGGTGCCTGTGAAATTTATGCTCAAGGGTTTAAAACCCTTGTGTCTGATTTTGATCATTACCCTGGCCTTTAACCTGTTTCTTGTTCCTGGCGAGGTAATTTGGGAGTTTGGGTTCCTGAAGCTTACCTATGAAGGAATCCGCCAGGCTGTGAAAATCGGAATCCGGCTGATTTATCTGGTCATTGGTTCATCTGTTATGACGCTTACCACTACGCCAAATCAGCTTACAGATGGTTTAGAGAGAATTCTGAATCCGCTAAAGAAAATCAAAGTTCCGGTGCATGAGATTTCCATGATGATGTCCATTGCACTCCGCTTTATTCCAATTCTGATGGAAGAAACAGACAAAATCATGAAGGCACAGATTGCAAGAGGAGCTGACTTTGAAAGCGGAAATCTGATTCAGAAGGCAAAAAGCCTGATTCCTCTGCTGGTGCCATTATTTATATCGGCTTTCAGGAGAGCAGATGATCTGGCTATGGCCATGGAAGCAAGATGCTATCATGGAGGAGAGAACCGTACACAGATGAAGCCTCTGATTTATAAAGCGAGGGATTACTGGGCATATGCAGTTTGTCTGTTTTATCTTGGAGCAGATATTGCTATCCGCATTTTATTATAACAAAGGAGCACCGGAAAATGAAACGAGTAAGACTTACGGTAGCCTATGATGGGACAAATTACTGCGGATGGCAGGTGCAGCCAAATGGGATTACAGTACAGGAAGTGTTAAACAGACATTTGTCAGAGCTTACAAAAGAGAAGATAGAGACCATAGGAGCCAGCAGGACAGATGCAGGCGTGCATGCACTTGGGAATATTGCAGTGTTCGATACCAGCGTGCGGATGCCGGGAGAAAAATTTTCTTATGCACTAAACCAGAGGCTGCCTGAAGATATCAGGATTGAAAAGTCAGAGGAAGTGCCTATGGAGTTTCATCCAAGATATGTAAAAAGTGTAAAAACTTATGAATATAAAATCTTAAACAGGAAATTTCCAATTCCCACACAGAGATTTTATTCCCATTTTACTTATGTCCCTTTGGATGTAGAAAAGATGAGAAAGGGAGCTTCTTACCTTGTGGGTGAGCATGATTTTAAAAGTTTTTGCGGAACCAATGCCCAGGTGAAAACCACTGTGCGCACCATAGAAAAAATTGAGATTGAAAAAGAGAATGATCTGATTACAATCAGAGTCTGCGGAAATGGATTTTTGTATAACATGGTGCGGATTCTGGCAGGTACCTTGATGGAAGTGGGGGCAGGTGCTTATCCGCCTGCCCATATAAAAGAAATCCTGGAGAAAAAAGACCGGAGTGCAGCAGGGCCGACAGCTCCGGCAAGAGGGCTGACGCTGGTAGAAATCCGTTATCCAGAAGAAGAACAGATTCCAGTTAATGAGGCTTGAAGCCCTCTCCGAGAACTTCATTGGATTCCATGATGATGATAAATGCATCCGGGTCGATTTCCTTTACAACACTGCGGATGCCGTACATCTGTTTATTGTTGCAGGCACACATGACCACATCTTTGTCCTCACCGGAATAGCTGCCCTGTGCTTTTAAAAAGGTGGCACCACGGCCAGTAGCCTGGTCGATTTTTTCGGCAACCTCCCGGGAATGTTCTGTGACGATCAGAGTCAGTTTTCCGGCACTGATGCCGTACATGACTTTATCCACCATAGTAGACAGCAGAAAACTGATAATAATGCCGTAAATCAGGCTGTCTATATCTTTGGATACGATCATTACACCGAGGAGTACAATGACAGCATCCATGGCAAAAGAAATCTTGCCGATCGTGAGATGAGGGTGGAGAGCTTTCAGGCTGAGGATGATAAAATCAGCTCCACCAGTAGAAGAATCTCTCATGTAGATCAGGGCAAATCCAAGTCCTGACAGGATACCAGTGCAGATAGCAGCAAGCATCCGGTCACCTTCATAAACAGGAAACAAAGGTGCAGCATAGTCCATCAGGAATGAAGTGATGAGGATGGTGCGCACAGAGCGGAGAAAAAAACGCCGGCCTAAAACCTTGAAACAGAAAACAGCAATAGGAATGTTTAAAAGCATGGCAGTGCGTCCAATGGGAAGCCCCCATAACTGATAAAAAATCAGGGCAATTCCATTGACGCCAACCATAGGAAATTCAGCAGCGGCAGCGAAATTATAGGTTCCAAGGGCAATGAAAATACCGCCCAGGATATCAATGAGAATATCGATACTCCATTTCTTAGCGTACCAGATTTTGGAATGTAATGTGTTCATGAACCGTACCCTCCTTTTGTAGTATGAAAAAGAGAAAAGAGCAGCTACGAATTATAAGTTTATAATCCGCAAATGCTCTTTTCATATATAGTATATACAATTTTAGCAGGCTGGGTCAAGGGGGAATTTTTTTCCTTCCAGGTTGTAAAAAGTGATGTGTTTGTGTTATACTAGGACACAAGTCAAATGATATTAGGAGATGAAGAAACATGAGTCAGGAAAAAGTAGACAGATATAAAAAAGAAAAGGCAAACCGTGAAAAAATCCAGAAAAAAGAAAAGAGAACACTTTTTTTTGAAAAGCTGGCGATCGGTGCTGTGGGTGTTGCAATGATTGCATGGATTGGGTATTCTGCATATGGGGTACTTACCAGACCAGATCCAGATGAAGAGCAAAAAGTCGTAACCACAGAGATGGACATTACAGCAATTTCTGATTATTTGAATGGACTGACAGAAAAAACAGCAGAGTAAAACAATCGAAAATCTGAAAAGTGAAGAAGCGGGGGCTGTCGTGGAATGTAATAAGAACATAGACAGCCCCTTAAAATTTGTTTGTAAAAACAATAAAAAAGAGACTGCCGTATTCATCCGACAGCCTCCAAAATTCGTCATTTATAGAATTATAATTTTTCTACGTTAGCTGCCTGCATTCCGCGAGCGCCTTCTGTTAAATCATAACTTACAGCCTGACCTTCTTCTAAAGATTTGAAGCCTTCTCCGTTAATTGCAGAGAAATGTACGAAAACGTCCTGTCCATCTTCTCCTGTAATAAATCCGTATCCTTTTTCTGCGTTGAACCATTTAACAGTTCCCTTGTTCATAGTGTTACCTCCATAAAAATAAAAATGGCTGGATAAAAAATTAAATGGTCTTTAGAGATAATATTATGTATAAAAATGATAATACCCTCTCTAAAAACCATTTAATACTAATATCCAATATGTCTTTGCATAATCAGTATATTCCCTGGATGTGTAAAAGTCAAGGGAAAAGTGTAATTGACGAAAGAAAATGTGTGTGTTACTATTTATATAATAATCAGAAAGGATATGAAAATCTATGAAAATACTGATTAAAAAAGGACGTATTTTAAACCCATCAGACCAGACAGATAAAGTCGGTGATATTCTTGTTGAAGATGGTGTAATTAAGGAAATTAAAGAAAAAATAGAATGTAAGGAAATACCTGAAAAAATTATTGATGCCAAAGGTTGTTACGTAATGCCGGGACTGATTGATTTGCATGTACATTTGCGTGACCCGGGACTGACTTATAAAGAAGACGTTGTAACCGGTGCAAAGGCAGGGGCAAAAGGTGGATTTACTACAATTTTAGCAATGCCTAACACAAAACCGGTAATTGATTGCGCTGACAGAGTAAATTATGTACACAACAAAGCAAAAGAACTTGCTCCTATTCATGTTCTTCAGGTCGGAGCTGTAACAAAGCAGCAAAAAGGAGAAGAACTGGCAGATATTGAAGGGATGATAAAAGCCGGAATTCCGGCAATCAGCGAAGACGGAAAATCCGTAATGAATACCAGAATTTATAAAGAAGCAATGCAGATTGCAGCAGACCATAATATTCCGGTGTTTGCCCATTGTGAAGACCAGAATATGGTAAACGGCGGCTGCGTAAATGAAGATGAAAAATCAAAAGAGCTGGGACTTCCGGGTATCAGCAATGCAGTAGAAGATATTATTGTAGCAAGAGATATTATGCTTGCAAAAGAGACAGGTGCAAGTCTGCATTTATGTCATTGTTCTACAAAGGACAGTGTGCGTATGATTGAACTTGCCAAGGAAGAAAAGCTTCCTGTTACAGGTGAAGTCTGCCCACATCATTTTATTTTAACATCAGATGATGTGGTTGCAGGTGATGCTAATTATAAAATGAATCCGCCTCTGCGTACAAAAGAGGACAGAGATGCACTGGTAAAAGGATTAAAAGATGACATTTTTGACGTAATCAGCACAGACCATGCGCCACACAGCAGAGAAGAAAAACAGCGTTCCATGACAGAAGCGCCATTTGGTATAGTAGGCTTGGAAACGGCAGTGCCTCTTACTATGACAGAGCTGGTACACAAAGGAATTTTAACACCAATGCAGATGGCTGAAAAAATGAGCTATAATCCGGCAAAGATTATTCACTCAGACAGAGGTCGTCTGGAAGTGGGAAGTCCTGCGGATATTACGATTATTGATCCGGAAAAAGAATATGTAATTGACAGCAAAACTTTTGAGTCAAAAGGAAAAAATACACCGTTTAACGGAAGAAAAGTAAAAGGTATGGTAAAGGCTACGATTTGTGACGGTGAAATTGCGTATATAGAAGAGTAAAAGAAAAGAGTAAGAAAGAAGAACTATTGGAGGAGAAATCATGATTAACAAACTGACTGCGAAAATTCAGAAAACAAAAGCGCCGATTGTGGTGGGCTTAGATCCAATGTTAAATTACATTCCAAAACACATTCAGGAAAAGGCATTTAAAGAATTTG